>NZ_JAHLZB010000031.1:0-50050 GCF_025128255.1 Synechococcus sp. CS-205 | reverse complement strand
TGAGATGCCCTCACTGCTGCCCAGCGACTGAGCAGCGCTCCCGGCACCGGAGGTATCAGCAGAGCAGATCTGCTGCCTCGCTTGATGACCATGGCAGCCACAATGCTGTGACTCAGCATCTCGCCCCCTGAATGGGTACCCAGTTTCCTTGTCGTAATGGTCGCCCAGGACCACAATCTGCGACCCATGCTTCCCGAAGATGGCCAGCTCCTCTCCGGGATCGTCCGGACCGAGTTCCCCCGCGCCAACCCGCACTGTCTTCGAGCCAGCGGAGAGGATCGCCTTCTGCTCTGGGGTGACAAGAAAGACAACTTTCAGGCGGTCGCGGTTGTTTACTCGCTCGATCCGCCATGTATCGACCGTTCGAGGATCGCAGCCGTGCTGCTGACAGAACGCAATGGGCCGTGGTCCATCCAGGTCGACGGCGATGTGGTCCGGCGACGCGCCGATGTGCCAGCAGATGCAAGCGGGGCTCAGTCGCTGCAGCTCGGGCATCGTCAGGCCGGGATGATCGGGCCAGGCATCGCCCACCAGGGGGCGCTTATCTGGGCCACCGGGTAGCAGCGGGCGCAGCCCGGCCAGCATCGGCAGGCGTTCGAGCGGCCACCTTCCTGGCGAATAGGGGCCGGCGCCATGGATCGGGTCGGCGGTAAAATCGGAGCACAGGTTTTCATCCAGGCCCCGCGTGACCGGGGCCTTTTTCATGTAGCCCCTTGTCGCATAGAGCGATTCATCCCGCGATGCGTGAGGGCCTCCAGGCAGGCCACAACGTCCCAAACGATTGGAGAGTTGGCGAAAGCACCACGGCGGTAGTGCTTCCCTTCGATCAGGATTTCGTGTCGGGTGGCGTAACGCTTGAGCGAGTCAGTCGAAACACCGAGGGCCAATGCAGCGGCTCCCGTTGGCAGCCAGCGGGAGGCAGTGATGGTGGAGGGGGTCATCGAGGATCAGTGATTGATCCCCAGGGGAGTCAGGTCACGGAACAGGAACGCCGCCATTCGGCGCGGTTCTCAGCTTCGATGCGCTTCATAAAGGCACGACTTTCGGCGCGACTTTGAGCAAGGAAGCGCTCATTTTCGTCGGCGTCGATGAAGTGCCAACGCATCCCGGCTGCCTCAAGAGCAGCGCGGAGTGCATCGCGGAAGTCGGTCGGATACAGATTCACCACCATGGCCGGATCCTGAGCCTTGAGGGTCTGGACGAACGCCACAATGTCCGCTGGCGCCCAGTAGGAGTCTTTAGACGCTGTGACCTTTCGGCCGCGGATGTAGTGGTAGTGGTTCCTGTGTCGTGCCATCAGCCCCTTGGGGTTGAACAGAACCACTGCTCTGAAAGAGCCCCCAGCATCGCAACCAGACGGGTGTGGCAAGCCCCTGATGCCTGCAGCCTTTCGGCCCCGGCAGCGCCTTCCGGATCAAGTCCAGGCCGCCTGCCGCGTGAGTCCCATAACACTACCTGCAGTTGGCCGCTACCGCAAGCCACCAGCGGTAGCGGCGGCAATCGCCCGTGACAGCTCGGCCTCGATTGTGGCTTCATCGGTCCAGGCGCCGTAATGCCGTTGATGGGTGATCGGGTCATGGCCCATCAGCGCCGCAGCAACCCTCACGGAAAGTCGGTAGGTGGTGTGGGCACGCAAGGCGTAGCCATGCCGAAGGCCGTAGGGGCTGAGGCCGGGCGTCTCCAGGCGCAGCTGCTGCCATGCCGGGCATCGGTCCAGGTACTGGCGGAAGGCCATCCCGCAGGCCTTGAGGTCGCGGGCGTTGAGGATGGCCACGGGCAGCGGCACCAGGCCGCTCTCCAGCTGAGCCAGCACCCTGGCGCCTTCGCCGGGCATGCCGGGTAAATCGAGAGGGAGCACCATCCGGGGCGGCTTTGGATTTTTGGCGGTGCGGCGGTTCCGCTTGACCGGCGGCACGCGCAGCTTGCCGGCTTCGGCGCGGGCCACCATCAACTCAGATGGCCTCAGTCCGAACAATCCCACCAGACCAACCGCGAGCCGCAGCGACGGCGAGCTGATACCCAGTAGCAACCGTTCGAGCTGCTCTGGCTTGATCGGTACCGTGTCGATCACCTCGTTCTCACGGAGCCCGATTAGGTCTTCAAGGTCATCAGGTGGCAGCCAGCGATCGGCTGCACCGCAGCTGCGCACCGCGAACCGCAGCAAGGCCGAGACCTCCAACAGCTGGCGCTTTCGGCCGGTGCTTCAGGCTGCTCCACACCATCGGTCCCTGTAGCGAGTCAGCAAGGCGCGGCCGTCACGTGGTGTCGGGTTAGTTGTCAGACAGCCGAGGGCACGCTCCATCCGGTAGCGGGAGTCGCGCTCCCATGTAGTGGTCTTGATCTGGCCGCTGCCGATCCGGTGATCTCGGTACTGCTCAACCACGGCGCACCAATCCACCATTCCCGGTCGCGTCTGCGGTGTATCCGCTACCAGTTCATAGGCCTCGCGCAGCCCGAGCCGCTGGCCTTCCATCCGGTCCCGCACGGCAGTGACCAGCTCCAGCGTGGGGCGAACTGCTTGGGCGTCCCACAGGATGGTGGTGTCGATCGAGGACCGCGCTCCATCCTCGAACCGCCGCGTGATCTGAACGCGGCCGTGTCGCTCGCGGACGCTCCAGCCGCGGCCGTGCTCTCCCTTGAGGGCATGGCGAAGGGTGGTGATCCAGCGGGGCGCCGTCGGATTTCTGCGCACCTTTTGCGCACCTTGGTCAATCGGTGGTGCCGTCATGGGTCCAGCCCTGCCGTTGCAGGGGGTCTGGTGTGTCCCAAGTCTGGCGAAATGGTGCGCAGAAAGGTGCGCAGAATTGCTGCAGCGTGCCTCCGCAAGCAAAAGCGGGCTTCGAGCGCGAACCCGAAACCCGTTGTTACGACTGAGATTTCTCAATGGAGCCAAGCGGATTCGAACCGCTGACCCCCTGCATGCCATGCAGGTGCTCTACCAGCTGAGCTATGGCCCCATATGTTGGCCTGGCGAACCGAGCGCTGGTTGATCGGCTGGGCCCTTGGACCCTCGCTTTGGCGCTTGAAGAGTTTACAACGCAGCGGTTCACCCCCACGGCCGAGGGTGGGCTCCGGGGCTGCGCTCAGACTTGGCGCCAGACGGCCACCATCCGCCCCTGGACGGTGACCTGGTCGGCCTCCAGTTCGATCGGGGCGTAGGCCGGGTTGGCCGCTTCCAGGCGCACCTTCCCTCCCTGGCGGCTGAAGTGCTTCAAGGTGGTGCCACTGCCGGGCACGTGGGCCGCCACGATCGTGCCCGGCCGGAGCCGGGATGGATCGTTGACGGGCTCCATCAGCACGATGTCGCCATCGTCGATGTGGGCCTCCACCATGCTGTCGCCGTTGACGGTGAGGGCGAACAGGCCGCGGGTGTCCAGCAGCGAAGCCAGATCAAGGCGCTCCTGCACATCGTCGAAGCTTTCGATCAGGCCGCCGGCCGCCACCGAGCCGAGCAGGGGAATCCCCCCCGCCTGGGTAGGGCCCAGCAGTTGAAGGGTGCGGGCCTGGCCTTCCTGCCAGGTGATCCAGCCCTTCTGCTGCAGGTGCCGCAGCCGGCTCTGAATTGGTGCCGGGGAGCGAAGCCCCATCGCCTCCATCATCTGACGGATTGACGGGCTGTGGCGGTGCTGCTGGATGTAATCCACCAGCCAGTCGTAGAGCTCCTGCTGGGCACTGGTGAGGTCGTGCCCGCTCGGAGCGGCTGGCCTGGAGGAGACGATCACCGACAGTACGCATGAACCATGTCACCAGTGTTCCCCCAGGCGCGCCCGTTGTCCACCCCCCGGGGGACCCCGATCAGGAGCAGGGCGTGTTGGGATCAGCCAGCAGGGCCGCCAGCAGCGCCTGCTGCACATGCAGGCGGTTCTCGGCCTGATCGAACACCCGGCTGGCGCTGCCCTCGATCACGCCGGCGCTGATTTCCTCGCCGCGGTGGGCCGGCAGGCAATGCAGCACGATGGCGCGCGGATCGGCTTCCGCCAACAGGGCCTCATCCACGCAGAAGCCCGCAAAGGCCTGAAGACGCTGTTGCTGCTCCTGCTCCTGGCCCATCGAGGCCCATACATCGGTGTAGAGCACCTCGGCATCCCGCACCGCCGGCACCGGCTCGTGCAGCACCGAGATCGTGGCGGCGCGGCCCGCCAGCTTCCGGGCCTGGTCGAGCACGGCCGGATCGGGACAGAAGCCCTCGGGGCAGGCCACCCGCACATGCATCCCCAACAGGGCGCCGCTGAGCATCAGGGAGTGGGCCATGTTGTTGCCGTCACCCACGTAGGTGAGGGTGAGCCCCCGCAGGTCACCGAAGTTCTCGCGGATGGTGAGCAGATCGGCCAGGGCCTGGCAGGGGTGCTCGAGATCGGTCAGGGCGTTGATCACCGGGACCGAGGCCCAGTGGGCGTAGTCGGCCAGTTCGCGTTGCTCGAACGTGCGGATCGCCAGAGCGTCCACGTAGCGGCTGAGCACGCGGGCGGTGTCGGCCACCGGCTCGCCGCGCCCCACCTGGGTGACGGAGGGGTTGAGGTCCAGCACCTGGCCCCCCAGGCGGCCCATGGCCACGGAGAAGCTGACCCGGGTTCGGGTGGAGGCCTTGGTGAAGATCAGGCCGAGCGCCTTGCCGCTGAGATCAAGATGGAGAGAACCTCGCTTGAATTCAGCGGCGAGATCGAGCAGCGCCAGGGTCTCTTCGGCGCTCAGGTCCGCTGAAGACAGCAGATCCCCGCCTCGCAGGGGGGCGAGAGCGGGAAAGCGCTGGCTGAACGGCGGTCCCATGACCCCATGTCCAAAGAACTCTTATCGGGGAGCGGGTGCCCCCGCGTCAAGGGGTGGATCAGGCGGGGGTGAGCACCGCTTCGCTGGGAAGGGTGCTGGAGGCGAGCAGCTCTTTGAGCTCATCGCCCTCGATCACCTCCTTGTCGAGGATCTTTCCGGCAATGTTCTCCAGCAGATCGCGGTTGCCGTGCAGGATCGACAACGCCCGCTCGTGGGCCCGGTCCACCAGGCCGCGCACCTCGTGATCGATCGCCTGGGCCGTGGCATCGCTGACCTCCCGGCGGGGATTGCTCGGACCGCCGAGGAAGCGGCTGCCGCCCTGCTTGTCGTAGGCGAGGGGGCCGAGGGTGTCGCTCATGCCGTACGTGCCCACCATCTGTTCAGCGATGTCGGTGGCCCGTTGGAGGTCGTTGGCGGCGCCGGTGGTCACCTCACCGAAGACGATCTCCTCGGCAGAGCGGCCCCCCAGCAGTGTGGCGATCTGGCCTTCGAGATCTTCCTTGGAGTTGAGGAAGCGCTCCTCGGTGGGGAGTTGCAGGGTGTACCCGAGGGCCGCCATGCCGCGGGGCACGATCGAGATCTTGGCCACCTTGCTGCCGCCGGGCATCAGGTGACCCACGATCGCGTGGCCCACCTCGTGGTAAGCCACCACCTTCTTCTCATCGGGCTGCAGCACGCGGCTCTTCTTCTCGAGGCCCGCCACCACCCGCTCGATCGCTTCGTTGAGATCGCCCTGCTCCACGGTGGTGCGGTAGGCGCGAGCGGCCAGCAGGGCGGCCTCGTTGACCAGGTTGGCCAGGTCGGCTCCGGCGAAGCCGCTGGTGGCCTGGGCGATCTTGTCGAGGTCGACGCCGTCGGCCAACTTCACCTTGTTGGCGTAGATGTCGAGGATCTTCTTGCGCCCCGAGAGGTCGGGTCGGTCCACCAGCACCTGGCGGTCGAAGCGGCCCGGGCGCAACAGGGCGGCATCGAGGGTTTCGGGTTGGTTGGTGGCCGCCAGCACGATCACCGGCTTGTCCTGGGCGTTGAAACCATCCATCTCGGTGAGCAGCTGGTTGAGGGTCTGCTCCCGCTCGTCATTGCCGCCCACCACGCCCATCGAACCCGAGCGGCTCTTGCCGATGGCATCGAGTTCGTCGATGAAAATAATGCAGGGTGCTTTCTTCTTGGCTTCTTCGAACAGGTCGCGCACCCTGGCGGCGCCGGCCCCCACGAACAGCTCCACAAACTCCGAACCGGAGATGATGAAGAAGGGAACGCTGGCCTCACCGGCCACAGCCTTGGAGAGCAGAGTCTTGCCGGTGCCGGGAGGGCCTACAAGCAGCACACCCTTGGGGATACGGGCACCGATGGCGGCGTAACGCTCGGGGTTCTTGAGGAAGTCGACGATCTCGTTGAGCTCCGTTTTCGCCTCATCCACGCCAGCCACATCGGCGAAGGTGACGCGGGACTCTTCATCCGGCACGTAGACCTTGGCCTTGGATTTGGTGAAGCTCAGGGCACCCTGGGCGCCGCCGCCCATCTGACGGCGTGCGAAGAACTGCAGCACCAGGATGAAGATCAACGGAGGAACCACCCAGCTCAGCAAGGTGGTGAAGAAGTTGGGGCGTTTCGGCGGGGCAGCGGCGAATTCCACCCCCTTCTGCTCCAGGCGCTGGGGCAGATCCATGTCGAAGATCGGTGTGGTGGCGAGCACCGAAGGAGCACCCTCTTCGGCGTCGGTGATCTCGTAGCGAATCTGGTCCTGGGTGATGTACGCCCGCTTCACATGGCCATCATTGACCTGATCGATGAACAGGGAATACGGCACCCGCGGCACCTGGGCGGCCTGGTTCGGCAGGAAGTTGCTGACCAGCAACAGCACTCCGAAGCCGATCAGCACCAGGTTGATGATTCCGAACCGCCGGTTCGGTCGGTTGTCGTCCTGGCGGATGGCCATGGGGGGCGGGCGCAGCAATGGAGCCAAACTAGGCGCAGGTGTTGTGGGATCGCCCCCTCTGGCGGGAGTGAGAACCGAACGTCACGGCAGATCTAAGCTGCAAGTCAGCGTTCCCTGGGCGCCATGTGTGGTCGGTTCTGCCTCACCACCGCCCTTGATCAGCTGCTGCCGAGGCTGGGGGGGCGGCTGCCTGCGCAGCTGGAGCGTCACTACGCGCCCCGGACCCTGATTCAGCCCGGTGAGCCGGTGCTGGCCCTGCGTCAGGAGCATGGCCTGCTCGCCAGTGCCCTGATGCTCTGGGGTCTGCTGCCGGAGTGGGCCAGGGATCCGCTCAACGCGCCCCGGCCCTTCAACGCCCGCAGCGAAACCGTGGCCGAGAAGGCCTCCTTCCGCGGGGCCTGGCGCCACCGCCGCTGCCTGCTCCCCGCCGATGGCTTTCTGGAGAAGGGCTGGCTGATCCGCCGGCTCGACCGGCAACCCTTCTGGCTGGCGGGACTCTGGGACCGTTGGATTGGACCCGATGGCAGCGAACTGGAGAGCTGCTGCGTGCTCACCACCAGCCCCAACGCCCTGGTTCAGCCCCTGCACCAGCGCATGCCGGTGCTGCTTCCCGATGGCCTTGAGCAGGCCTGGCTGGCGCCGGCCGATGGGGCCGGTCTGCGGGCTCTCCAACCCCTGCTCAGTGGCTGGGATCCCAGTGGCTGGGAGGCGGTCCCGCCGCCACGCTCCAGGGAGCAGCTCTCCTTCTTCGGCTGAGGGGCTGGCTCAGCTCCTGGCCTTCGTCACAATGCAGCACTGGATCCCTGCCTGATCACCTCTCTTCGCCAGCTCCGCTGATTCCCTTGCGCTTTCCTTTCCGCGCCAGCCATTCCAGCGAGTCACGCCTGCGGCGCCGTCATCGCTTCTACCGGCACCTGCTGCTGGTGACCGTGTTCGTGATGGTCTGCCTGGCCCTGCCCAGGACCCTCCATACCCCGGTCGAGATCGGCTATAGCCTGGCCACCCTGTTGCTGATGGTGGAACTGGAGGGTTCGATCCGTCATGGCGGCAAGCGCAATCCCCTGGATCGTCCTTTTCGGCTGCTCGGCCTGGCTGCTCTGCTGGCCCAGTGGTTCTGGTTCCTGACCCCCTTGGGGCACCGTGAAAGCGGCTGGCCCATGTTCGTGCTCACCACCCTGTTCGCAGGCTGGAGCGTGCTGCGTCTGGTGGGATTTCTCGCCGAGGAACAGCAGGTGAACGGACAGGTGCTGATGGGGGCCATCTCGGGCTATCTGCTGCTGGGCCTCACCGCCGGTCTGCTGTTCACGGGGCTGGAGACGATCCAGCCAGATAGTTTCATCAGCCTGCACCATCCCGAATCGCCGCTGTTCCACACCGGCCCGATCAGCCAGTCCAGCGCCCTGGTGAAGCGGCTGGATTTCACCCTCCTCAACTACTTCGCCTTCGTCTGCCTGAGCACGGTGGGCTTCGGTGACGTGCTGGCCACCACGCCGCTCTCCCAGATGAGTGCCGTGGCTTTCAGCGTGATCGGCCCGATCTACATCGCCGTGGTGATGGGATTGCTGATCGGGCGCTATGCCGCAGGCAACGCCGCCGGGAAGGACTCCGATGGCCCGCCTGGCGCCTGAATTCGCCGATGGGCCCCAGGTTGGGCTAGTACGGAGGTCACCTGGATCCCTTCCCGTGAGCCTTGAGCATCTGGATGCCTTCCTGCTCCACGCCCGCTGCTCAGCTCCCCTGCAGGAGCGCCTGCAGCAGCCGCTCGACCTGGAGGCCTTCCTGCAGCTGGCGCGCCACGAGGGGTTCCCCCTCGAGGAGCGTGATGTGCTCGCCGCCCAGCAGCGGGAGGAGGCCCAGCTGAGCGACGTGGAGCTGCAGCAGCGTGCCGGCCTCGAAGCCCGCCGCCTGCGCACGTTCATTCCCGGCTGACGGCCCTGCCCTCAGCGCACTCGCTCCTGGCCGTAGGGAGCTCGACTCGGCTGCGGCTGCTCGCTCAGCCAGGCCAGAAGGGCGCCGAGGCCCAGCAGCAAGGCCATGGGCAGCAGCCAGTGCCGTCGCTGGCCCCGGCCACCCTGCAGCAGGTTGAGGCGGCGCGATCCACCGGTACCCGGGCTGGCGCCCGGCCCAAGCGGCAGGCTGCAGCGGCCACAGACCATGCGACCGGCCAGGCTGCGGTCGCGCCGAACTTCCCAGCTTCCGCAGCGGGGGCAGGACATCAGCGCCTCATCTCCGGGCCGCCTGCGCCGGTTCCCGGTAAACGGCCAGGGCCGCGAGCACCCCACCGGCGAAGCCGCTCAGGTGGCCCACCCAGCTCACCCCGGCCGGGGTGAAGAAGGGCAGCAGGCCCGGCAGGAAACCGCCATAGCTCACCAGGCTGAACAGTGAGAGCAGCAGGGGCAGGGGCCGCCGCTCCAGGAACCCGATCACCACCAGGTAGCCCACCAGGGCGAAGACCACTCCTGAGAGCCCATGGCTTCCATTGCTGGAGAACAGCCACACCGGGATCGCCATCAGGTACACCCCCACCCAGACAGCCAGGTAATCGTGCCAGCTCTTGAGCAGCACCAGCCAGGACAGCGGCAGGAACCAGAGGCTGTTCCCCAGCAGATGGCCCAGATCCCCATGGCTGAACGGTGCGGTGAGGACCCCCAGGAACGACCCCCCCGGGAGCATGGGAAGGTTCCATCGCCCCCCAAAGACGACCTGATCGATCAGTTCCTGGCTCCAGGCCACCGAGAGGATCAGCAGGGGAATCACTGCGGTGCCGCCGAGGCGGGTCAGGAGGCGATCCAGACCTCGACGCTGCCGAACGGGGGAGGGGTTGGCCATGCTGACCATTGTCGTGGTCGGGGCCAGCGAATGGGGAGCACAGAACCGTGGAACGGTCTGGAGCGGGAGCGGGCCTGTGACTATCCACGTCCCCCGGCGCTCGTGGCCAGCGGGGCCCTGGTTGAGGTGCGGGCCCTGGGGGAACGGCTGGCGGAATCCCGCCGCTCGCTGCGGGTGCTCGAGACCTTCCATCCCCCCACCCATTACCTGCCACCGGAGGATGTGCGGCTGGAGCTGCTGCAGCCGGCCTCCGGGCGCAGCTTCTGTGAGTGGAAGGGCCTGGCCCACTACTACGACGTGGTGGTGGGGGAGCGCCGCCTTGCGCGGGCGGTGTGGTCCTACCCGCAGCCCACGCCGGCCTTTGCGGCCCTCGCCGGCTGGTTTGCGGTCTACCCGGCGCTGATGGATGGCTGCTGGCTGGATGGGGAAGCGGTGATTCCCCAGCCGGGAGGCTTCTACGGGGGCTGGATTACATCCCGTGTGCAGGGCCCGTTCAAGGGGGATCCGGCCCATCCTGAGCTGATCTAATGCTGGCCGATCAGGCTGCCGAGGCGGGGGGTACGCGGCAGCCGATCTGGATCCGGCCGGCGTCGAGCAGGCGGCCCAGTTTCAGGGCTGCCGCTTCCTCCTGGCGGTTGAAGGCACTCTGCTGAGCCGCCACCCAGCTGATCTCCTCTTCGGTGATCACACCGGTGGAGAGGCTCTCGAGGAACAGTTCACCCATGCCCATGACGGGTCCTGTGCGGGGGGATCGGCTGAACTTATCGCTGGTGTCGGCTTCGGCCCAGGGATGCCACAGCTTTTTTAAGGGCCCCTCAGGCCATGGCGGTGGGGATGGCCTGCAGGCTTTCCCCTTCGCGGTTCCAGAGCACGTACTGGAAGCAATGGGGGATGTCCGCGATGGTCAGGCGCCTGGCCCCGCTCAGCAGGGCGGCATTGCGCTCCTGGCAGGCCCGCAGGTGGTAGTTGGGGATCCGCTCGCAGAGGTGGTGGATGTTGTGGCAGCCGATGTCGGCGGTGAACCAGTTCAGGATCCCCGGCAGCACCAGCAGGCTGGTGCCGGCGATCGCCCCTTCGAGCGGGTCCCAGCCCTCGCTGCGGTGGGCGTAGGAGCCTACGAAGTTGTGCTGCACGAAGAAGATGCAGATGAACAGGGCCGCCGAGGCGGCCATCACCAGCGCGTAGAGGCTCCAGAACAGCCCGGCGCCGATCCAGTGACAGAGCAGCACCCAGCTGGCGATCACGCAGATGTTGTTGAGCAGCAGATCGATGAATTCAGCCCCGCTGTACCAATGGCGTGATTGAAACGACATCACCAGCTGGGGCACCGGGGTGCGCCAGTCGGCGCGAAGGCTTGAGGCGGCATGGCCCAGGAACTGGGCTGATCCCAGCAGCAGGGCCAGCCTGGGTTTGATCACCAGGTAGAAGAAGCCGCCCGGGAACAGCATCAGCGGGTGGCGCAGCAGCCGGTACACCCACTGGCCCCGCGGGCTGAGCTGCTCGTAGTGCTCCAGGCTGATCAGGGCGGAGGGACCGCGGTAAAGATCCCAGTTGCCGTTGTGTTTGTGATGAAAGGCATGCCCCTGCGACCAGGGGTACTGGGGGATGGCATTGATCACGCCCAGCAGAAAGCCCACGGCGCGGTTCACGCGTTTCGAGCTGAACAGGGAATAGTGCCCGCAGTCGTGCATCAGGGAGAAGCAACGGCCCGAGAGCAGCACCAGCACCACCAGCAGGGGAGGGGTGAGCCAGAGCGACTGACGGGCTGCGACCACCGTGATCACCCAGAGCAGCAGATAGGACCCCACCGTGCTCAGGATCTGCCAGGACGCCAGGCGGTCATCGCTGCGCATGTAGGGCTTGAGCACGAAGTCCGCGTAGCGGATGCCGGGGACGGCTGGGCTGGAGTTCGGCTCAGGCGCAGGCGTCTCGAGCAGGGCAGTGGCGTTCAGGGACTCTGTTTACACGGACCCCTACCCTAGGCAGAGGCTTCGGCTCCACGCTGCTTCAGTCTTAAGCGAATCCGCTCTTTTGCAGCCGGATTCCCCCCCGTCGCCCCCCAGCTCCATGAACGACCCCACCGGCCAGGCCTGGCAGCGGCTCAACCACTCCGCGCTGCTGCGCTTCCTGCTGCTGCTGGCCTGCGGCTGGGCGGTGGTGCAGCTGATCGACTATTTCCGGGCGGTGCTCACCCTGTTCATTGCGGCGGCGGTGCTGGCGGTGCTGCTCGACTATCCCGTGCGGCGGCTGGTGCGTCTGGGTTGCAGCAGGGCCCTGGCGATCCTGCTCACCCTGCTGGGCGGCCTGGCTGTGGCCAGCGTGTTTGTGGCGGTGCTCGGGTTCCAGTTGATCAACCAGGGCAGCAGCCTGCTCAATGACCTTGTGCTGGGGTTGCAACGCCCCGATCTCCCCTTTCACAACTACCTGAAGACGATCGAGATCCCGCAGTGCTGGAGCTGCTGCGCTCCAGCCTCGGCACCGGCCTGGGGGTGATCGGTGGCGCCTTCACCAACGTCTTCGGCGGGGTGTTTCTGCTGGTGATCGTGGCGTACATGCTGATCGACAACGGCACCACCTGGTCCCAGGCCCTGCGTCTGCTGCCGGAAAATGTGCGTGAACGCTTCGATCGCAGCGTCCAGAAGAACGTCCTGGGGTTTCTGCGCGGCCAGATCACCCTGATGATCTTCCTCAGCGTGGCCAGCTTGCTGGTGTTCGCCCTGTTGGGGGTGAAGTTCTCCCTGGTGCTGGCGATCTTGGTGGGGGTGCTTGATGCCATCCCCGGCATCGGCGCCACCCTCGGGGTGATCCTGGCCAGCTCCCTGGTGTTCCTGACCCAGGGTCAGTGGCTGGCCCTGCAGGTGGTGATCGCCTCGGTGGTTCTGCAGCAGATCCAGGACAACCTGGTGCATCCCCGGGTGATGGGCCGTGCCCTGGAGATCCGGCCGGTGGTGCTGTTCTTCGCCCTGTTCATCGGCGAGCGGCTGGCGGGTCTGCTGGGGGTGTTCCTGGCGATTCCGATCACCGGCATGATCCTGGGCTGGGGCAAGGAGGAGGGGCCCACCCAGTTGCCATCCGAGCTGACATCCGAGCCGTCAGCCACGCCCTAGCCCATCCAGCTGCCAGCATCGGCATCCGAGAGCCTGCCTCCAGCCCGTGTCCAGCGATGTCCGCCGAACCACCCTGCTGGGGCGCAATTCCGGCCACTGGGAGGGCAGCTTCATCCGCCTTGATGGCCAGGGGCACGAGAGCGAACGCTTCGGCACTCACCTGCACGTGCACGAGGCCGATGGCCAGATCGAAGCGGCCCTCACCTACCTGCACACCGGCCATGTGGCCACGATGCGCTTCGCCGAACCGCCGGCCCTGATGGCGATCACCCCCGAGGGGCACTGGAGCCTCGGACCCGACAGGACCGGCCCCTGGCCGGCGGTGATGGAGCTGTGCCTGGTGGACGGCGAGCGCCGGCGGCGGGTGGTGGTGCGCCACGGTGCCGAGCGGCTCGAGAGCGTTGTGGTGGTGGTGGAGGCGCGACCGGGGGTGGTGGATCCTGCGCCTGCGCCGCCCCTGCGGGCTGCGATCCTTCCAGCCGCCGAAGGCTCGGGCCTCGGCTGCTGGCAGCTCACCCCCGACCTCACCCTCAGCACGGCCCTGGAGCGACGCTTCGGCGATCCCTTGGCGGTGAGGCTCTGCTGGCGGCCCCAGCCGGGCCGGGAGCTGGTGCTGGAGCGTGCCTACGGCGCCAACGGTCTGCCCCTTCAGGAGTCGGCGCCGGTGTGAGTCGGCGCCAGACTCCGGAGCTCAGGGTTCCTCGTGGCAGATGCGCCCATCACGCCAGCACCACACCCAGGGGGGGACTGTCAGCAGCTGGCGCAGGTCGTCGCGCTCGCGCAGGCTCACCGGCTTGAATTCGCTGGCCACGTCGAATGTCTTGTGGCGCTCCGGCTGGTTGAACACCAGGCTGCCCTCCACCCCTGACACCGAGCGGTGGTAGGTGCCGATCGGCAGCTCCAGGGCCCCCATCGCCCGCTCCAGGTGCACCACATGGTGGGGCTGATCCCAGCTCGGGTTGAGCACGGTGAAGGTGCGGCTGCCCAGCACCACCAGGTTGTGATCGACCTGGTGGTGGTGCACGTAGAACTGCTGGAACTCCCCGTCGTCGGGAGGTGAGAAAGCGGGGCCATGGTGCAGCACCACATCACTGGCGGTGCTGCCGGCCACGCTGGTGTCGTAGAAGGTGACCGCCGGTGTTTCCCGGAAGATGTGAATCGGAGTGAAGGTGAGTGTCATCGCCTCAGCTCACCCGCACACCCTTCCAGAAGGCCACACGACCCTTGATCTCACTGGCGGCCTGCTTGGGCTCGGGGTAGAACCAGGCGGCATTGGCGTTGACCTGATCCCCCACCACCACGTCGTAGTAGTGGGCTTCGCCCTTCCAGCCACACACGCTCCGGTGTGAGGAAGGCCGGAGGTGCTCCCCCACCAGCGCTTCGGGGGGGAAGTAGGCGTTGCCTTCCAGCTTGACAATGTCGTCACTGGTGGCGATCACCGCGTCGTTCCAACGGGCTTCCATGGCAGTGGGCAGAAGTGGAGTCCCATTCTGACCTGCATGGGGGGAGGCGTTGCGGGCCGTGTGTTCAGCGATGGGTCATGGGGTGAATTCGATCAGCATCCGCATCGTTTCAACCTTCAGCCCGTCGTCCTTCATCGCTCGCTGGCCCTCTGCGGATTGGAGCAATTCATGGAACTTGGCCATATCGGGGATCTCGGCCATGATTCCTGTTGCCTTCGGGTTGTTGGGGTTGCGGAAGGTTCGGCACTTGATCCCGATCTTTTCGAACATCTCATGCCGACTGCCCGGTCCGCTCTTCCAGGCCTCGGCCCATTGGGTGCCATCTTCAACGTCGTGAAAGATCAGTGCTGTTGGCATGGTTGAAGGTCCTGGATTGCTTCTGGTATTTGGTGAGCTGAAAGGAGAATGACACAGGCGTTTCGAATCAGGGGGATTTCAGCTGGCTTTGAGATCCTGCTTGGATCAGCATGGGTGTCATCCTCTTTCACGGGCTGAACGGCTGCTCGAGTGGCCCCCGGCGCCCTCACCCCCGCAGCCCCTCGGCCCCCGCAATCAGACGTTCCGCCGTGGCCGCGTAGATGCGCCCGGCTTCCTCGGGACTTCGGCCGATGCAGGTCATGCCCAGCTTGCCGAATTCCGAGAGGCAGCCCAGCAGGTGGAACACGCTGCCGTGCAGTTCGGCCGGATCGAAGTGCAGGCCGGCGGCGGCCACAAGGTCGATCAGATCCACCGGCAGCAGGCCCCGCAACCTCGGGTCGCAGAGGTTGTCGGTGGCGGCGTAATAGAGGGGCTGGCCGGTGGGGGAGCGGAACAGGCCGCTGGCCGCATCGATGCGGCCGTTGGTGGCGTAACGCAGGGCCATGTAGGGATGGGTGGTGCCGCCCTTGCGCAGGTTCACCTCGATCGCCTGCAGATCCCAGCGGTCCCCGAAGCGGCGCGCCACGAAATCCACCGCATAGCGCTCCAGAGCACCCTCTGCCGCCAGCGCCTGACCCACCGCCAGCCCATGGCGCATCAGCTCGGCGCGGTAGGTCTGCTCAGCGGGAAAGCGGCAGCCCAGGTAGGTCTGGCCACTCACGCCGCCCAGCACCTGCTCGTGGGTGGAGAGCACTTCCACCGCCCCGCCCGGGTGGATCATCCCCTGCACGCTCGGTGATGCCAGCTCCTCGCCCCCCTGCAGCCAGGCCTCCACCAGCGCCCCCTGCTCCTGCAGCAACTGGCGCCACTGGGGCGGAGGCATCGCCAGGGTCTCGAGCGCTTCCCGCAGACTCGTTCGGCGCTCGCGGCCGCTGAGCTGCTCCAGCTGCAGGGGTTCCAGCTCCAGGGGGGCGTTGCCTTCGCCGCTGAAGCCCTGATCCAGCTTCACCACCACCCGGCTCAGCTCGGGGTGGGCTTCCCACAGCTCGGCTGTGGCATCGGCCAGGGCCTCGAGGTCATGCACCAGGGGGCTGCCGGGCGGATGGGGCACATCGCAGCGGCGGAACAGTTCACGGCTGCCGGCTTTGCCGCCCCAGTGCATCAGGGCGGGATCGGTGCCCAGCAGCGGCACCTGCAACCGCTCCGACAGCCGCTTCTCCTGCTCGGTCACGTTGAAGCAGGTCATGAAGCTGCGCCCGGGCCGCAGCCGCTCGCGGATGCGCCCCAGCAACGCCGGCCGCTCCAGCAGTTTTTCCGTGAGTGAGCGGGCGGAGGCGTCGTCGGTGTCGAACAGATGCAGGCGCCGGCGGGCGTGGGAGGCCGGCACTCCCGGCAGCAGCTCCAGCACCGCATCCACCACCAGCTCCGGCAGCAGCTTGCTGGTGAGGTACACCGCCCTAACGCCCGGATCACGCAGGCGGATCAGCGAGAAGAGCTGCCGTTCCTCGTAGTGGTGGGCGCCGGTCACCAGGGCGATCTGGTGATGATCGAGGCTGAGCGAAGGCACCACCAGCAGATCCCAGCCCTCGCTGTTGCCCTCGCGGCCATGGGTCTGGTCGCTGCCGGGGTGGAACTCGCCCCATTCCGGCCGCAACTGGCGCTGAAGTTCCGCGAAACTCAGGCTCATGGCTGGGTCAGCTTCTGCTGCCGCCCCCTGGAGGCTTGGAGATCGCCACGGGCCCCGTGGCAGAGCAGGCGCAGCTGGAGAGGGTTGAGCATGGCCGGAATCTAGGGACGGTCGTCCAGCCCCCTCAATCGTGGGGCCCGTTCAGCTCCCAGATCAGATCGGCGCCCGAGCGGCTGAGCCCCCGCTCCCCCCAGGGGGCGACCATGGCCATCGAACTCAGCTGCAGATCCCCCAGCGGCGTGCGCGCGGCATCACCCCCCAGCAGCTTCGGGGCGATCACGGCGGCCACCCGCTGCACGCAGCCCTGGCGCAGGGAGGCGGCGGCCAGGGTCGGTCCGCATTCCCACAGCACCTGGTTGCAGCCTCTGAGGGCCAGGGCCTCCATCAGCTCCAGCGGTTCACAGCGCGCCAGCTCCAGGCGCTCCACACCCAGCCGATCCAGCAGGCGGCGCCCGTGCTCCGGCGCTTCCGGCCCATGGGCCACCAGGGTGCAGGCCGTGGCCTGATTCCACAAGCGGGCCCGCTCCGGCAGCTTCAGCTCCCGGCTGATCACCACCCGCAGCGGCTCGATCGCCCGCTGGCCACGGCTGGTGAGCAGGGGATCATCGGCGCGCAGGGTGCCGCCCCCCACGATCACCGCATCGCAGCCGGCCCGCTGCCGGTGCACCCACTCCCGGGAGCCTGGGCCGCTGATCCACTGGCTGGCTCCGTTGGGCAGGGCCGTGCGTCCGTCCACGCTCATCGCCCACTTCAGGATCCCCAGCGGTCGCCCCGTGCGCTGCCGGTGGCAGAAGGCGGCGTTCAGGCTCAGGGCTTCGCGCTGGCGCACCCCCGCCAGCACCTCCACACCCGTCCGGCGCAAGGCCTCGAGGCCCTGCCCCGCCACCCGTGGATCGGGGTCCTCCATCGCCACGATCACCCGCCGGATCCCGGCGGCGATCACGGCTTCGCTGCAGGGGGGCGTGCGGCCGTGGTGGCAGCAGGGCTCCAGGGTCACCACCAACGTGCCCCCCCGGGCCCGGTCCGCCGCCTGGGCCAGGGCCCCCACTTCCGCGTGGGGCTGTCCGGCGGCGGCGTGGAAGCCCTCCCCCACCAGCACTCCGGAGGCATCGAGCACCAGGGCGCCCACCAGGGGGTTGGGGCTGGTGCGCCCCTGGCCCAGGGCGGCCAGGGCCAGGGCCCGCTCCATCCAGCCGCCCCAGGGGTGCTCCCCGCTCACGTCGGGGTTGTCTCCAGGCTGCGCCACTCGGCCACCACGAACGGTGGCACCGGCAGCTCGGTGAACACCCCCGGCAGCCGAAGCCGCAACGGACGATTCTGGTTCAGTTCCGCCAGCAAGGGGGCCAGATCGAATTCGGCGGCGGCAGCGCGGCCGTCGTTGCCCAGGGCTGGGCTTTCCAGGGTCAGATCCTCCAGCTGCCACTGGAAGGGACCGGAGCTCACCTCCAGTGCGGTGGGGTGATCGAGCCGCACCTTGCCGGGGTAGCCCACCACCCGCAGCAGCAGCGGAGCCCCGGGCGGTCCGTCGCGGAAGGCCACCAGCTGCCAGGCCTGGTCATCCAGATCGCGCAGGCTCACCAGGCTGCGCAGCACCGGGCTGCCGGTTTCGCTGGGGTGCGCGTGCAGCTGAGCCAGGGCTGGCCCGGTGGGCCAGGTCAGAAGGCTCCCCAGCACCAGGGTGAGGGCCAGCAGCAGCCGGCCCGTGCGGCGGATCAGCGAGCTCATGGTTCACGTTCGGCGCCAGGGATCGGCCGCCAATCGGTGTGGGTGGCCCAGAGGGCCCAGATCGCCATCGCCCGCAGGTAATGGCAGGCCCTGAAGGTGCCCACCGCCGTGATCGCCTCGGGTGTGCGGAACTGCAGCCCCCCCGCATACACCTGGCCCACCACCGCGCCGGTGATCGCCAGGGCGGTTTCCGTCTGGCCCATCAGCCGGTAGTAGGCCGCCAGGCCGAAATTGATGCCGGTCCATACCTCCAGCGGATGGGTGCCGTTGGGGTCGAGCGGCGTGCCGTCGCGGCGCAGGCCGTTGGCCACCCCCAGCCGCCCCCCCTCGAAGCGCTCGAAGCAGGCCTCACGGATGGCCGCCAGCGACGAAAGGGCCCGCTCGTCGCTCACCACAGGAGGCAGTCCCAGCAGCCGGGCGTAGAAGTCGCCGCAGAGCTGGTCGGCCATCACCACCGGCGTGCCGCTGCCGGCATCGATCCGGTAGTACTCACCGTTCCAGAGCAGCCGATCGAAATTCGCCCGTGAGGGCTCCAGCCAGCTGCCGAATTCCCGCTGCTCGGCGCCGGTGTCGAGGCCGAGGTCCAGCTGCAGCCGCTGGGCCATGGCCAGGGCCGCCTCCAGGGCCGCGATCCAGAGGGCGCCGCAGTAGGCGCTCACCCCCTGCAGCGGCCAGTCGTCGAAGGTCTGGTCGGGGGCGCCGCCGTTGTCGGGCAGCCCGTCATCGTTGACGTCGAACTGCTTGAGGTAGCGCAGGGCCTCCACCACCGCCGGCCAGCAGTCGGCCAGGAAGCGCAGGTCTTCTCCCGAGGGAGACCGACGGAACAACCGCCAGACCTGCAGCACGAAGTCGGAGGCCAGGTCCTTCCAGAGGTTGCAGTCCTGATAGGCGGTGTAGTTGGTGGCCTCGAACGGCCGCTCATTCGGGGCGCCCAGGTCGTGGGGGGTGGCGCCGCCGACCTTGCGGGCGGCTTCCACCCGGCCCCGCCCCTGGGTGAAATACCAGCCGATCGGCCGAGGGGTGGCATCAGCGGCGGGAATGGCACGGGCGAAGCTGCGCAGCACTGCCTTCTCGAGTTCCGGCCAGAGCTGCAGCAGGGCGAACGCGCCATACAGCCGCACGTCGAGGCTTTCGTACCAGGCGTAGTCGAAGCACTCCAGCACCCCGAAGCGCCCCACCGGATCGGTGGGGCCGGCGGCCGTCCAGAGGCTGCCACCGCTGCAGAGGTCGTAGAGCTCATTGAACAGCGCCATGCGAATGGCCTCGGGCAGATCGCTGCGCTCCAGCACCGGTCGCTGCCAGGTTTCGATCGCCTTCCGCCACTGGCGCCACTCGCCCAGGGCCTCCGCGGCGATGGCCGCGGCGTTGGTGCCCGTGGCCCCGAAGAAATCCGTGTAGCGGCGCAGTGCCGAGCTGCCCGTGGCGAAGGCCGTCACCGGCAGGTCCCAGCTGATCACCACCGGCAGCTCGATCTCGGCGCCAGGCTCGAGCCTCAGCCGCAGGGCGATCGCGGCGCTGGCCTGTTCGCTGCCGGTGCTGCGCCGGTCGTTGTTGCTGTCGGGAATCGAGCCGTCGCGGCAGAACGACTCCCAGATCTCGGCGCCGTTGCCACTGGGATCCCAGCGGCTGCAGCGCATCACCTCCACCCCCTCGAGCTGATCGGGCACCGCCAGGCACCACTGGCCCTCCCCTTCGCGGATGGGCTGGCCGGGGGCACCCTCCAGCAGCACGCCCTTGAGGCCGGCTGCATCGATCCAGCGGTTGCGCTGGCCTGCTCCCCGGCCGATCGCCGGCAGGTAGTTGTGCTCGGGGCTGCCGTCGTCGCGGAAGGTGACGGCTGCGCTGGGATCGGTGTTGGTGAACCAGCCGATGGTGTTGCGCCAGCTCAGCAGCAGCGAGAGATCCAGGGGCGCTCTGGTGGGATTGGCCAGCCGCCAGCGGAACACGGCCACCGGGTAGCTGGTGCGCTGGTAGTCGCCGGGGAGGATGGGGCTGAAGGCCTCGCAGCTGACCTCGGCGCGGAAGTCGGCCCGGTAGTCGAACCAGTGGAGGGGATAGCGGGCGGCGTAGCTGCCGCTGCTCTCCCCGCCCAGCCACTGCCAGTGGCCCAGGGGGGGCTCGCCGGCGTCAGGCCTGGAGTCGTCGCGCTCCGGGGCCCGGGCCAGCGCCCTGGCCCGGCTCGCCTCTCCGTCGTGCTCGAACAGGGCGAACTGGCAGTCGGGCAGGACCCCGAACCAGTGCTCGCCCCCATCGAGGTTCCAGAGGTTGAAGCTGCCGTCGGGTCCGCGGCCGATGCAGCCGGCACCGAATCCCCCGAGCGGGGCCCCGTGGTTGGGGCCGTCGTCGAGGTTGCTGGCGTATCGCACCGTGTAGGGATCCTCCCAACCCTGGCCGATCGGCCGCTGCCAGCTGGCTGGTGGGGCCTGGGCGGGCCGACCTGCTCCGGGCCTGCGCAGCAGCGAGGAGAGGGCGGACAGGCCGAACGCAGCCATGGTGCTCATCGAGTTGGGGCCAGCTTGTCAGAGCTGGCCGGTGCCAGCGCCCACTTCCTGCTCGATCAGGGCATCGAGGGTGATCGCCGAGCGCACCACGGCCTGGTAACGCTGCACCACCCGCCGGTTCCGCTCCAGCCAGAGGCCGGCCTCCTCACCGCCACCCCCTGTGGCTTCAGGGCTGAGAAGTTCGATCTCAGGCTGGCCCGCCAGCAGGGCCAGGGCCAGCTCATGCACGCGCTGGCGGCGGGAGGGGGGCTCGGGTGCTGCCATGGGGGCCTCGACTCGCGGGCATCATGGCGAGGCCAGGCCAGCTGCCGCAGCGGAATCGCCCCGTGCACGACCCTCTCCAGCAGCACCTCCTCGAGGTGATCGGCACCGACGCCGCCGGACTGGCCTCGCTCCCGCCGGCGGCCTCGGCTCTGGTGCGTCAGGCGGATCTGGTGGCCGCACCAGCCCGGCTGCTGCCGGGTCTGCGCCAGGCCCTGGCGGCTGAGACGGAGGCGCCGCAGCTGATCGCCAGTGATCGCCCTGACCAGCTCTTTCCCCTGCTGGAGAGCGCCCTGGCCGCGCAGCAGGCGGTGGTGCTGCTCGCCAGCGGTGATCCGCTCTGGTTCGGCATCGGCCGGCTGCTGCTCGATCGCTTCCCCCCGGGGTGCCTGCGCTTTCATCCCTCCCCCTCAAGCCTGCAGCTGGCCTTCGCCCGCCTTGGCCGTCCCTGGCAGGACGCCAGTTGGATCAGCCTGCACGGCCGCGACCCCGACCCCCTGGCCGCCACCCTGCAGAAGCGTCCTTCCGCCCTGGCCGTGCTCACCGACCCGGGCCGCGGCGGCGCCGAGGAGGTGCGGCGCATCCTGCGGGCCTCGGGCCTCGAGCAGGCCTATGCCCTCTGGCTGTGCGAGCGGCTGGGGCATCCCCAGGAGCGGGTGCTCAGGCTGGCGCCTGGCGCTGAGCTGCCGGCAGATCTGGATCCGCTCCATCTCGTCCTTCTGATCGCCGAGCCGCCGGCACCCCCGTCCGATCCAGCTGCCCTGCCGCGGTTCGGTCTGGAGGATGGCCTGTTCCTGCAGCACGCGGATCGCCCCGGCCTGATGACCAAGCGGGAGGTGCGCATCCAGTTGCTCGCTGACCTGGAGCTGCCCGCCGCCGGTGTGCTCTGGGACATCGGTGCCGGCGTGGGCTCCATCGGCCTGGAGGCCCTGAGGTTGAGGCCAGACCTCCAGGGCTGGTTCCTGGAGCAGCGGGGCGGCTCGGCGGGCCTGATTGCCGCCAATGCCGGGCGCCTGGGTGTGCGGCCGGCGGCGATCCACGAGGGCCGGGCCCCGGAGGCGCTCAGCGTCTTTCCCGACCCCGATCGGGTGGTGATCGGCGGCGGCGGCCGTGGGCGGGTTGCCGTGCTGGCGGCGGTGCTGGAGCGGTTGCGGCCCCGTGGGGTTGTCGTGATTCCACTGGCCACCCTGGAGGCCCTGGCGGAGCTGCGGCCTCTGCTGGAGCGCTCCGGCCTGGCCGTGGCGGTGAGTCAGCATCAGTCCTGGCGCGGGGTTCCCCTGGCCGAGGGCACCCGCCTGGCGCCGCTCAATCCGGTGCTGGTGCTCAAGGGGTGTCGCGTGGCCTGAGCCAGACGATCGGCGCCGGTGAGCCCACGGCGATGCCCAGCCGCGCCGCCTCGCCGGCATCCAGCTCCACCACCCCATCGGAGGGTTCCCTGGGGCCGTAGCTGCGGCAGGGCAGACGCGGGCAGGGCTGGGCTGCGGCTTCGATGGCGATCACCCGGCCCTCGCGCAGGAAGATCATGTCGAGCGGGCTGATGGTGCGATGCATCCAGAAGCGTGCCGGCTGGGGGGGATCGAAGCGGAACCACATGCCCCGCAGGGGACCCAGCGGCGGGCGCTGCATCAGGCCGAGGCTGAACTGACGCTCGGTTCTGGGCACCTCCAGCTGGATGCAACCGCCGCTTCCCTCCAGGCACCACTCCGCCTCCAGGGGCAGCACCTGGGGGGGCGACTGGGTTGGCACGGCACGAGCGAGCGGCCGGGGGGCGGCCACAGCCACAGCCACGGCCCCCAGCAGCGCGCCCAGGGGTGGAAGCAGCCTGGAGAAGGTCATGGGGCGGGACGCTCCGGGCGGGGGGCACGCTCGCACAGGCAGTAGCCCTGGCCGCGGACCGTGTGGATCAGGCGCTTCTCCCCATGCTCCTCCAGTTTCTGGCGCAGGTAGCGGATGTACACCTCCACCACATTGCTGGCGGCCCCCCGCTGGTCCTGCCACACCTCGGCGAGGATCTGCTCCCGGCTGAGCACCATGCCGGGCTGACGCATCAGGCTCAGCAGCAGGTGGTACTCCCGTGCGGTGAGCGCCAGCAGGCGCCGCCCACGACGCACTTCCCGACTGGTTGGATCCAGGCGCAGGTCAGCCAGCTGCAGCGGCGGCACCTCGCCGTGCCTCTCGCCGCGGATCTGCAGGAGCAGGCGCAGGCGCATCAGCAGATCGCTGCCGCCGGCGCTGGAGAGCCAGAAGTCATCGGCGCCGGAGCTGAAGCAGCGGGAGCGCGCCTCGACGCTGTCGCTGACCAGATCGAGCAGGATCGGCACGTCTTCCAGAATCATGCGCAGGGCCGGAATGGTGGCCACACCGTCGGCACCCGACACCAGCACCGCGGCGGGTGGATCGGGCAGGGCCCCCACCGGGGCTGTGCGGTACCCGGAGGCCTCCAGGCGGGGTGCCATGGCTTCCGCTTCCTCCCCCACCAGCAGGATCAGGGGGCCGCTCACGGGCCTGCTCCCACTCCGGGGTCATCACGGCTGCCGAACTCACCGTTGTCGGGTTTGGCCACATGGGGCAGACCCCAGCCCAGCTTGTTGCGCAGCACCTGGAAGAACTCGTGGTCCTGCAGTCGCACGAAGCGGGCCGGGTGAGGGCTGCGGCGGATCAGCACCCGGTCTTCCGGCCACACGTAACAGCCGGCGCTGCCATCGACCACCATCATCAGCCGCTCGGGGGTGGCCGGAAACACCGTCACCGGTTCCTGGTCGCTGAAGACCAGGGCGCGGGAGGCGAGGGAGTGGGGCGCGATCGGGGTGAGTTGCAGCACAGGGCAGTCGGGAGTGATCACCGGTCCGCCGGCGCTGAGGGCATAGGCGGTGGATCCGGTGGGGGTCGAGAGGATCACCCCATCGGCCGAGATGTCCACGGGCACGTGGCGACCGATGGCGATCTCGAAATGGCACATGCTGGTGAGCGGTTCCCGGTGCAGGGCCATCTCGTTGAGGCAGAGCACCTCCCAGCGCCGCTGCTCGCCTCGCATCACGCTCACCACCAGCATGGTGCGCTCTTCGACGCTCCAGCGGTCGTTGAGCAGCTGATCCATGGCCCCATCGAGCTCGCTCAGGTAGGCCTCGGCCAGGAAGCCCAGGTGGCCGGTGTTGATCGTCAGGATCGGCACGCCGATCGGCGCGGTCTGACGGGCGGCGGAGAGCACAGTGCCGTCGCCGCCCAGCACCACCGCCAGGCTCATCTCAGGGTGAAAGCTGTCTGGCACGCAGGCGCTGTAGCCACGGCTGCGCAGGTGCTGGTCGGGATTGGCGAACCCCACCATCCCGCCGGAGCTGCTGACCCTGAGCACGCCGCTGCCGGCCGCCTCCAGGCGGCTCTGAATCACATCGGCCGTCTTGACGGCCAGATCTTTGCCGTCGTTGACGATCAGTCCGACGCAGGGCACCGGTCGGAAGCAGGAACCCGTCGAGTTTATGGGGAGCCTTCCGGCCGCGGCCTGATTGCCATCAGAACTGTTCCAGGAAGCGCAGGTCGCTGGTGAACAGCCGGCGGATGTCGTCGATGCCGTGGCGCACCATGCAGAAGCGCTCCACCCCCAGCCCGGCGGCGAAACCACTCCAGCGCTCGGGATCGAGCCCCAGCCCCTCCAGCACCGCCGGATCCACCATGCCGCAGCCCATCACCTCCAGCCAGCGCCCGCGCCATTGCACGTCCACCTCGGCCGAAGGCTCGGTGAAGGGGAAGTAGCTGGCCCGGAAACGCACCGGCAGATCGCCGAAGAACTGCTGCAGGAAGGTGGTCACGGTGCCGCGCAGGTGGCTGAAATCCAGCCCTTCATCGATCGCCAGCACCTCCACCTGATGGAACACCGGCGAGTGGGTGGCATCCACCGCATCCCGCCTGTACACCCGACCTGGCGCCACGATCCGCACCGGCGGCGGATTGCTCTCCAGGTGGCGGATCTGCACGGGTGAGGTGTGGGTGCGCAGCAGCCGTTCGCCGGGCAGATAGAAGGTGTCCTGCATGTCCCGGGCCGGATGGTGCGGGGGGATGTTCAGGGCGGTGAAGTTGTAATGGTCGGTTTCCGCCTCCGGACCCTCCTCCACCCGGTAGCCGAGTCCGGCGAAGATGTCGACGATTTCCTCGATCGTGCGGATCAGTGGGTGGCGATGCCCCACCGGCACATAGCGGCTCGGGGCAGTCACATCGTGGCGTTCCGCCGCCAGCTTCTCGGCCATGGCGGCGGAGCGCAGCCCCTCCAGCCGCCGGCTCATCAGCGCCTGCACCTGCTCCTTGAGCCCGTTGGCCCGCTGACCCACCAGCGGGCGTTCGCTCGCGTCGAGCTTGCCCATGGCACCCAGCACCGCTGAGAGGCGGCCCTTCTTGCCCAGCAGCCCCACCCGCAGCCCCTCCAGCTCAGCGGTGTCACCGGCCGCGGCGATCGAGGCCGCCGCTTCGGCTTCAAGGGCGTCGAGCTGGTCGGTGAGCTGCTGCAGGCTGATCGTGGCGCTCACGGAACGGTGGCGGTGGCGATCGACTGTACGGAGGGAACCTGCCTAAGTTGCCGCCTGCGTCCCTGCCCCTGCCGGTCCCGATGTCCAACCTGCGGATCCTGATCAGCAACGACGACGGGGTGTTCGCCGAGGGCATTCAGACCCTGGCGGCCGAGGCGGTGGGCCGAGGCCATGCGGTCACGGTGGTCTGCCCGGATCAGGAACGCTCCGCCACCGGCCATGGCCTCACCATGCAGACCCCTCTGCGGGCGGAGCGGGCCGATCGGCTCTTCGCGGAGGGCGTGATCGCCTGGGCCTGCAGCGGCACCCCCTCCGACTGCGTCAAGCTCGCCCTCGGTCGGCTGCTGAGCACGCCGCCCGACCTGGTGCTCTCGGGCATCAACCACGGCCCCAACCTCGGCAGTGACGTCTTCTATTCCGGCACGGTCTCGGCGGCGATGGAGGGCACCCTCGAGGGGCTGCCTTCCCTGGCGGTGAGCAGCGCCTGCTTCGACTGGCGCCAGTTCGGCCCGGCCGCCGTGCTTGCCCTCGACGTGGCGGAAGCGGCCCTGGCCGGGGCCTGGCCGGAGGGTCTGTTGCTCAACCTCAACGTGCCGGCCCTGCCCCTGGAGCGGATCGGATCGCTGCGCTGGTGCCGCCCGGCGGTGCGCCGCTACCGCGACCAGTTCGATCAGCGCACCGACCCGCGCGGGCGCACCTACTACTGGCTGGCCGGCGAAGTGGTCGATGACCTCGCTTCCGCCACCGCCGGCCCCCGCGACTGGCCCACGGACGTGGCCCAGATCCAAGCCGGCGGCGCGGCCCTGACGCCTCTGCAGCCGGAACTGTTCTGGCGAGGTGGCCTCGAGGCGCTGCCGGTTCAGTTGGGGCGGTGAACCCGCTGCAGCAGCCAGAGGCTGAACCACAGGCCGATCAGATGGGCGAAGAGCACCTGGGTGTTGCTCAGCACCGAGAGCATCTCGATCGAGGTGATCGGCAGACCCACCAGGCCGCCCCGGGTGCCGGGCGGCACGGCCAGCTGGGCGCCGAAGAAACCGGGCACCTGCATCGAGGCCTGAACGAACAGGCTGCCGGCCAGGGCCTGATAGCCCACGGCCGCCAGGGTCAGCCCGGCCAGATCGGCCAGAACACCCCGCTTGATCAGGCGGCTGGTTTCCCCACGGCTGGGCCGGGCCGGGCTGGCCAGGGCCCGGCCGCAGCGCACCACCAGCCAGCTCTGCCAGATGCACCAGAGCAGAAGGAAGAACGACAGAGTGGTGAGCGACAGCCCGGGACCCAGGCCCATGGAGCGGGCGGTGTTGGCGGCCAGGCGCCCGCCGATGTTGTTGAACAGCAGCACGCCCACCACCACCACCCCCAGCGACATCTGGGTCCAGAAGCGGATCCAGCCCACCCGGCGCAGGGCCGCGGAGACCAGCTGGAGATCAAGGCGGTCAGCCATCGCAGCGCGGAACCGTTGGTGGAGCGTCCCAAACTTGCCATGGCCCGTCGCGCAGGGCCGGAACC
The DNA here is from genome assembly GCF_025128255.1 of Synechococcus sp. CS-205. Lineage (NCBI taxonomy): Bacteria > Bacillati > Cyanobacteriota > Cyanophyceae > Synechococcales > Synechococcaceae > Synechococcus > Synechococcus sp. CS-205. Next base: position 23,391 of record NZ_JAHLZB010000031.1, on the reverse strand, counting down.
CGCATGGCCGGAACCCACATGGAAGGATGGAATCCAAGCCGGGCTGCGTCCGATTCCTTGATTCCCCTGCGATCCCCCCAGGACGCCATGCGGCCCACGGCCGTCGCCCTGGGCAGCTTCGATGGCCTGCACCAGGGGCACCGCCGGGTGATCGCCGCCGTCGCCAGTGCCCCGGCACCGGGACTGATTCCCACGGTGGTGAGTTTCTGGCCCCACCCCCGGGAGCTGCTCTACGGCGAGCCCCGCCTGCGCCTCGATCTCCCCGGCGAGAAGCTGGCGCTGCTGGAGCCCTACGGCATCCGCCAGCTGGTGCTGGTGCCCTTCACCCGCGACCTCTCCCTGCTCAGCCCTGAGGCGTTCGTGGAGCAGGTGCTGGTGGGGGAGCTCCAGGCCAGGGAGGTAGCCGTGGGTGAGAACTTCCGCTTTGGCCACGACCGGGTCGGTGACACCGCCAGCCTGCGGGAGATCGGTCGCCGCCATGGCCTGCGGGTGCTGGTTTCCCCGATGCTCTGGGACGGGGCCGAGCGGATCAGCAGCAGCAGGATCCGCCGGGCCCTGGCTGCGGGGGCCATCGATGAGGCCAACCGTCTGCTGGAGCGTCCCTACCGCTTCAGTGGCCGGGTGGTGCGCGGGCGGGGGCTGGGCCGGCAGCTCAGCTGGCCCACGGCGAATCTGCAGGTGGATGGCCGCAAGTTTCTGCCCCTGGAGGGGGTCTATGCCGCCCGGGTGCGCCGCCTCACGCCGGCCGGTGGGGGGGAGGCGCTGCTGCCCTGCGGTGAAGCCATGGCGGCGGTGATGAACCTGGGCCCCCAGCCCACAGTGGATCCCCTGGCCCCCTCGGCGGTGGAGGTTCACCTGCTCGACCGGGAGCTTGAGCTGGTGGGCCGTGATCTGGAGGTGGAGCCGGTGCAGCTGCTGCGCCGCCAGCAACGGTTCGCCGGCCTCGAGGAGCTCAGCCGGCAGATCGGCGTGGACGCATCCCTGGCCCGCAGCCTGCTCGGACCTGAAGCTTCAGGGGGTGTAGGCGTTGCTCAGGCCCCAGCCGATGAAGGCGGCAATCCCTCCGAGCAGCAGAATTCCTGAGATCAGCACCAGCATCGGGCTGTCACCGCCACCGAAATCCATTGCCGTCTGCCCTGGAGTCGGCCCCACCTTACGCAGGTTCCGATCCCGTGAATGCCGCCCCGACGACGCCTGAGCCGGCCGTGCTGCGCCTGCTCGACGCCAACCTCGATCGCGCCCGCGAAGGTCTGCGGGTGCTGGAAGACTGGTGCCGCTTCGGCCTCGATCGCCAGGACCTGGTGGCCCGCCTCAAGGACCTGCGCCAGCGCCTGGGTCGCTGCCACCGCGCCGCTTACAAGGCCGCCCGCCACACCGCCAGCGACGGGGGCGCCGGCCTGGCCCATCCCGCCCAGAGCGAGCGGCAGCAACCGGTGCAGGTGGTGGCTGCCAACGCCGGCCGGGCCCAGGAGGCCCTGCGGGTGCTGGAGGAGTTCGGTCGCGGCCATGATCCTCAGCTGGCGACTGAGGCCGCCGCGATCCGCTACGCCCTCTACGACCTGGAGGTGGATCTGATGCGGGCCTGCGGCGCCGCCGCCGGCCGCCGCGACCAGCTGCTGCGCTGCCATCTGTACCTGATCACCAGCCCGTCGCCCCGCCTGCTTGCAACCGTGACCGCGGCCCTGGAGGCGGGGGTGCGCCTGGTTCAGTACCGCGCCAAGGAGGCCGACGACCTGCAGCGCTGGCAGGAGGCCCGCGCCCTCCGTCAGCTCTGCTCCCGCTATGGCGCGTTGTTCATCGTCAACGACCGGGTCGATCTGGCTCTGGCGGTGCAGGCCGATGGGGTGCACCTGGGCCAGGGGGATCTGCCCCCCGCCGAGGCGCGGCGCCTGCTGGGCCCCGATCGCCTGATCGGCCGCAGCACCCAGCGGATCGAGCAGTTGCGCCAGGCGGTGGCCGATGGCTGCGACTACGTGGGTGTCGGCCCCATCAACGCCACCCCCACCAAGCCGGGGCGCGACCCCGTGGGTCTGGCCTACGTGAGCCAGGCGGCTGCTGAAAGCCCGATTCCGTTCTTCGCCATCGGCGGACTCGAGTCCACCACCCTGCCGCCAGTGCTCTCGGCCGGCGGTCGGCGGGTGGCGGTGGTGCGGGCGATCATTGAGGCTGAAGATCCGCACAGGGCCAGCCGCGAGCTGCTCGAGGCCCTGCAGGAGGAGGCATGAGCGACACCAGCAGGGCCGGCGGCGGCGTCACGATCCAGCTCAACGGGGAAGCGCGCCCCTGCCCCTCAGGCCTGCATCTGCTGGAGGTGCTGCGGCACTTCGGCTATGAACCGCGGCTGGTGGTGGTGGAGTTCAACGGTGTGATTCTGCCCCGCACCGCCTGGGCTGAGCAGGCCGTTGGCGAGGACGCCGTACTCGAGGTGGTCACCATCGTGGGGGGTGGTTCCTAGATTCGGCGCACTTGCTTCGGGTGACACCTGTGTCCCCTCGTCCCTTCCCGATCGCCTTCCTGAGGCTGCGCCGGCTGACCATGGTGGCTCTGATGCCCCTGCTGGTCTGTGGGTTGCTGCTGCTCTCGTCGCCGTCGCCCAGCTGGGCGGCCCGCGGCGGGCGCATCGGCGGCGGCAGCTTCCGCTCAGCGCCCTCCATGCCCCGCAGCTACAGCGGCGGTGGCGGCGGCTACCGGGGCGGCTACGGCGGTGGCGGTTATCGCGGTGGGTACGGCGGCGGGATCGGCTTCCCCTTCCTGATCCCCATCTTCGGATTCGGCGGTGGGGGGCTGTTCGGCTTCCTGATCCTGATGGCGATCGCCGGTTTTCTCGTCAACGCCCTGCGCGGCGCTGGCGGTTCCATGACCGGCGGGGAGGGTGGCCGTCTGGCCGCGGCTCCCCGCGCCGACGGTCCGGTCACCATCGCCCAGCTGCAGGTGGGCCTGCTGGCCTCCGCCCGGGAGCTCCAGGACGATCTGCGCCGCCTGGCCGCCACGGCAGACACCACCGGCAGCGCCGGCCTGCAGCGGCTGCTCCAGGAGACCAGCCTCTCCCTGCTGCGCCAGCCCGAGCTCTGGGTCTACGCCAACAGCGAACTGGGCCAGGTCCCCTTCGCCACGGCTGAATCCACCTTCAACCGCCTCTCGATGACCGAGCGCAGCAAGCTGCGCAGTGAGGTCACCTCCAACGTGCGTGGTCAGCGCTTCCAGGATGAAGCGGCCGCCAGTGGACCCACCGATGCGGCCAGCGACTTCATCGCGGTCACCCTGCTGGTGGCCAGCCGGGGCCGCATCCCGCTCAAGCCCTTCACCAGCGCCGACGGTCTGCGGGATGCCCTCGGCGTGATCGGGGCGGTCTCGGTCAGCGACCTGATCGCCCTTGAGGTGATCTGGCAGCCCGAGGGCAAGGGGGAAGTGCTCAGCACCGAGGAGCTGCTCACGGCCTATCCGCAGCTGCAGCACCTCTGAGGGCCAGCAGGATGCGCAGGGCCGCCATGGCGGCCCCATAGCCATTGTCGATGTTCACCACACTGAGTCCAGGGGCGCAGCTGGCGAGCATCCCGTTCAGGGCCGCCACCCCACCGGCACTCACGCCGTAGCCCACCGACACCGGAACGCCGATCACCGGCTGGGGCAGCAGTCCGGCCAGCACCGTGGGCAGGGCGCCTTCCATGCCGGCGCAGGCGATCAGCACCCGGGCGCTGCGCAGTCGCGGCAGCTGATCCAGCAGCCTGTGCAGACCGGCCACGCCCACATCCACCACCAGCTCGGTGGTCACCCCATGGCAGCGCAGGGCCAGCTGGGCCTCGTGGGCCACGGGCAGATCGCTGGTGCCGCCGCAGAGCACCTGCACCAGGCCCAGGGCCGGATCCGCGGCGGGGATGGGGCCGCTGGTGAGGCAGCGGGCCTGGCCGTGGTGCTGCAGCTCGCCGGCAAGCTGGGGCCTCTGGCGCTGCAGCCACTCCTGAATGGCCGCCGCCTTCCCCTCAGCCACCCGGGTCACCAGGGCCAGTTCGCCGGCCTCGTGCAGGCGCTCGAGGATCGTCACGATCTGATCGATGTCTTTGCTTTCGCCCCAGACCGCCTCCACCATCCCCAGCCGCTGGCGCCGCCCCAGATCCAGCCGCGCCAGGGGCTCGGGCGTGGTCATTGGGGGATCAGTTCAGCGCTGAACAGCAGGGGAAAGGGATGGGGGTCGCTGCGGCCGGTCCCCTGCCGCGCCAGTTCGTCGAAGCGCTGCTGGACCCGTTGCACCTCGGCGTCGGCGATGCCCTGCCACTGGCGGCGGCTGGCCCAGTGGATCAGCAGAAGCCCCTCTTCGCCGGCGGCATCCCAGTAGATCCGCCGCTCAAGAAAACCGCTCTGCCGGCGCAACCACGGCTCCCAGCTCTGCCGCTCCGCCTCCAGCCAGGGCTCGCGATCGGCGGCCGGCACCTTCAGGCGCAACACCTCCACCACCACCTGTTCGCTGCTGGCCCCCTGGGTTGGCTGAGCCGGTGCCAGCGGGGTTTCCCCGGCAGCGGCGACGGTGGTGGGTGTCACACCGAGGAGCATGACCAACAGCAGCAGTGCCAGGGCGCAGACCCTACCCATTCCCGCCACCGCACGGCTCCAGCAGGGCCACGGCGTGACAGGCGATCCCCTCCTCCCGCCCGGTGGGACCGAGGGTCTCGTTGGTGGTGGCCTTGATGCCTACCTGTTCCGGATCGAGGCCCATGCGCCGGGCGATCGCCGCGCGCATGGCGGCGATGTGGGGCCGCAGCTTCGGGCGCTCGGCAATCACCACCGTGTCGACATTCACCACCCGCCAGCCCCGCGCCTGCACCAGGGCCACCACCTGCTCCAGCAGCACCAGGCTGTCGGCACCCCGCCAGCGCTCATCGTCGGGGGAGAAGTGCTGGCCGATGTCCCCCAGGCTGAGGGCCCCCAGCAGGGCATCCATCAGGGCATGGACCAGCACGTCGGCATCGCTGTGACCATCGAGGCCGAGCCCGGCGGGATGCTCCAGGGTCAGCCCCCCCAGGATCAGGGGGCGCCCGGGCACCAGCCGGTGGATGTCGTAGCCGTTGCCGATCCGCATCTGCATGGATCCATCCTGGCGGTTGGCTGCCTGCAGCCAGCGCTGGTAGAGGTCAGGCCGCCGCAGGCGGGTGCGCTCCTGCTGCTGCTCGGCCCGCCAGCGGGCGATGGCGCCGTGGTCGCCGCTGCGCAACACCTCCGGCACCGCCAGGCCCCGGAATTCGGCCGGGCGGGTGTAGTGGGGATGCTCCAGCAGCAGGCCGCTGTGGCTCTCCTCCACCAGCGACGCGGCGCTGCCCACCGTGCCCGGCAGCAGCCTCACCACCCCGTTGATCAGCACCATCGCCGCCAGCTCGCCGCCGGTGAGCACGAAATCTCCGAGCGACACCTCTTCATCGGCCAGGGTGCGGATGCGCTCGTCGAAGCCCTCGTAGTGGCCGCAGAGCAGCACCAGCTGGTCATGCTCGCGGGCCCAGCGCTGCAGGTCGCCCTGGCGTAGGGGCTGGCCCTGGGGACTGAGCAGCAGCACCCGGCGCCGTTCCAGCACGGGAATCGACTCGAAGGCCGCAAACAGCGGCTCCGGCTTGAGCACCATGCCCGCCCCACCGCCGTAGGGTTGATCGTCGACCTTGCGGTACCGATCGCTGGCGTGATCGCGGGGGTTGTGGGTGTGCAGTTCGGCGATGCCGGCGCTGAAGGCCCGCCCGATCACCCCGAGGCTGGCCAGCGGCGCGAACGACTCGGGGGCCAGGCTCAACACATCCAGCCGCATCGCGCTCAGGACTCCGCCGGGGCCGGGCGGCTGACGCGCCTGATCTCCGAGCAGAAGCTGGCCTGCTCGGGCTGACCATCGGCGCCGTTGACGATGACGCTGCGCAGGCGCAGGTTCGGTTTGGTGAACCAGATCCGCTCCCGCTGCTCCTGATCGCCGCTGGCGATCACCAGCTCCAGGCTGCCGTCGGGCCACAGCTGCCAGCGGCCGATGCTGCCCTCGGCGTCCTGCAGGCTGCCGCCGGCCTCGAAGCCCAGCAGGCGGGAGAGGCCATCGGGGGCGGTCACCTCCAGCCCCCCCAGGGAACGGCCTGGCGCAGCGGGCAGCAGGGCCACCGCCAGCTCGCCGCGGTGACTGTCGTGCCAGGCGTCGTCGTCGCCCGTGGCGGCCGCACTGGCCTCCATCTGGCTGCGCAGCACCATCCACTGGCCGGCGCAGAGGTCGAGAAAGGCTGGCAGGTCCTCGGGGGGGAAGGCAGGGCTGGTGCCGGTCACGGCGGGGGAGCGGGCTGGCTGTTCATCCTCTCAGTCGCTGCGATCTTCAGTCGCCGCTCTCTTCAGTCGCCGCTCTCTTCATTCGCCTCGGTAGCCGAGTTCCGCCAGCCGCGCCGGGTTGCGCCGCCAGTTGGGCACCACCTTCACGAACAGCTCCAGGTACACCGGCCCGTTGAACACCTTCTGCATCTGGGCCCTGGCGCCGCTGCCGATCTCCTTGAGCATCTGGCCGCGTTTGCCGATCAGGATCCCCTTCTGGCTGGAGCGCTCCACCAGCACCGTGGCCAGCACGGCGATGCGCTTGCCGTCTTCCACGATCCGCTCCACCTGCACCGCCACGGAGTGGGGCACCTCCTCGCGGGTGTGGGTCAGCACCTGCTCGCGGATCAGCTCCGCCAGCAGCAACCGCTCGGGTTGATCGCTGACCGCATCCGGCGGGTAGAGGTGGGGGCCGAGGGGCAGCCGCGCGGCCAGGGCCTCCACCAGCTCCGGGCAGCCCGCACCGGTGCTGGCGCTGCAGGGCAGGAGGGGCCAGCCGCTGCGGCGCTGGCCGGGATCGGCCGGGTCGGCCCGCTGGTCGGAGAGGGCCAGCAGCTCCCGGTAGCTGGCCTCCAGCTCGCCGGCCCTGGCGGGGTCCACGAGATCACTTTTGTTGAGCGCCACCAGCACCGGCGCCCGGCTGTGACGCAGCAGCTCCACGATGAACCCGTCGCCCCGGCCGGCCGGTTCGCTGCCGTCCACCAGCAGCAGCACCACGTCCACTTCCCCGATCGCCCCGCGGGCGCTTTTGACCAGGCGTTCCCCCAGCAGGTGGTGTGGCTTGTGGATGCCGGGGGTGTCAAGCAGCACCAGCTGGGCGCCGGCGGTGGTGAGGATCCCGCGCAGACGGTTGCGGGTGGTCTGGGCCAGCGGGGAGGTGATCGCCACCTTTTCGCCCACCAGGCGGTTGAGCAGGGTTGATTTGCCGACGTTGGGGCGCCCGATCAGGGCCACGAAGCCGGAGCGGAAGCCGTCAGGGGCCTGCTGGGGCAGCGGCAGGGGAAGGCCCTCGCTGGGCTGCTCCTCCAGGTCGGTCTCACGGGGGCCCGGCTTGTCCATAACCTCAACAGTGCCAGCCCAGCGGTTCGTGATGTCGGCGTCCACTCCTGCCACCCCCACCTTTCCCCAGGCGATGGAGATCGCGGCGGCCTGGCTGGGCCACTGGGAGAACGGTGAACTCAGCGATGAGGTGTTGGCGGATCGGGTGGGGGAGCTGGTGGCCAGCCTCGATGGAGCCCGAGGCTTTTTCGTGGTGGCCCTCACCCACGACGCGCCCCTGATGGACCGCCTGCCCGAGCCTCTGGTGCTCAGCCTGCGCCAGGCCGGGGATGGGGTGGTGGATCTCACCGCCCGCAACCTGGCCATGAGCACGGCGATGGCGCTGCACCACCAGCGCGCGGATGATCAGGCCCAGCAGGCCCGATCGGAGCGGGTGTCTCGCCGCTGCACGGAGCTGCTGCGGTTGCTCGAGCCGATGGCTGTCAAGAAACGGCTGGAGGTGCTGATGGCCGGTGCGGGCGGATCCGGCGACGACGTGGCCTTCCTTGATCGCTGGGGCTACGACCCAGCCCAGCGCCGATCCATTCGCGCAGCTGTGCTGGCGGTGGCCGACGCCTGAGGCGATCTGTCGCTCAGCCGTTCAGTCGCGACGACCGCCGCCGTTGAGGGCAATGATCAGGCGCAGGATGAAGATGAACAGGTTGATGTAGGTGAGGTACATGCCCAGAGCGCCGGCCAGGTACTGGTCGTCGCTGTAGGTGCGCGGCATCGTGTAGAAGTCGAGGAAAGCGGCTCCCACGAACAGCACGGTGCCGAAACCGGCGATCAGCAGCTCGAAACCGCTGCCCCCGAAACCCGGGATGAACAGGCCTCCCACGAGCTGCACCACCATGGCGATGATCAGGCCGAGGATGCCCAGGCCCACCACACCGGAGAGGGCCTGACCGATGGAGTCGCTCATGCGACGACCCACCACCGAGGCGATCAGGAAGGTGATGCCTGTGGCCAGGGTGGCGGTGCCGATGGCACCCACTCCGGCCACGTTGAGGGCGTAGGCCACGATCCCGCTCAGGGTGAAGCCGGTGATCAGGCTGTAGACCGTGAGGATCGGCAGGGCCGTGCCGGTGTTGCCCTTGGTGGCCGCGTTCTGGGCCACGAAGAAGAGGATGAAGTTGCCGATCAGGGCCACCCAGAACAGGGGCATGAACAGCCCGGGGCTGCTGGCCATCAGGGAGAGGCCGCCAATCACGCCGGCCGCGGTGAGCACCATGCCACCGCCCACGTAGGGCAGCGCCTTGTTGACGACGTTGGGACCGACCAGAGCGCCCTGCTGGGCCTCGCGGATCGCTTCCTGAAAATTGCTGCTGGCTGGCATCGGACCAGTGATTTCGGTTCCCACCATCCTGCCAGTGCCGGCAGGGCGGGGGTGTGCGGATCTCCCTATCCCCGCTGGGACGTCCGCGGCGCCCCGCCGCCGTCGCGGCGGGCGTAGGCCTGCACCAGCCGCTGCACCAGGGGGTGGCGCACCACGTCGGCGGCGGTGAGGTGGCAGATCGCGACGCCCTCCACGCCCGCCAGCACCCCGGCGGCCTCCACCAGGCCACTGAGCTGATCCCTGGGCAGATCCGACTGGGTGGGATCCCCGGTGACCACCATGCGTGAGTTCTCCCCAAGCCGGGTGAGCACCATGCGCATCTGGGCGGTGGTGGTGTTCTGCGCCTCGTCGAGGATCACGAAGGCATCGGCCAGCGTTCGGCCGCGCATGTAGGCGAGTGGCGCCACCTCGATCACCCCTTTCTCGAGCAGGGCGCCGGTGCGCTCCGCCCCCAGCAGGCCGTGCAGGGCGTCGTAGAGAGGCCGCAGGTAGGGGTCGACCTTCTGCTGCAGATCCCCCGGCAGAAACCCCAGCCGCTCGCCGGCTTCCACCGCGGGGCGGGTGAGGATCAGGCGCTCCACCCGCCGCTCCTGGAGCATGCGCACGGCCTGAATCGTGGCCAGGAAGGTCTTGCCGGTTCCGGCCGGACCCAGGGCCAGGGTGAGGTCGTGGCGCTCCATGGCCTCCACGTAGCTCTTCTGGCGCACCGTGCGTGGGCGCAGCAGTCTGCCGCTCTGGCTGCGGGCCAGCACCTGCTGGGAGAGCTCGCGATGTTCGCTGCTGCGACCGGTGTCGAGGGCGGTGAGGGCTGTCTGCAGATCGACGGCGCTGATCGCCTGACCCTCTGCCCAGAGGGGCCGGAGCAACTCCACCAGGGCCGAGGCCCGCTCCAGCTGGGGGGGCCTGCCCTGCATCACCAGCTGCAACCCCCGCAGCACCAGGGAGGCGCCGGTGAGGGCCTCGAGGCGATGCAGGTTGGTTTCTGCCTCGCCGGCCAGTGCAAGGGCTCCCTCCTGGTGGGGAAGATCGATCGAGAAGCGAGGAAGCGTTTCAGCCCCGGCCATGGGGCGTCCGCTCAGGCATCGGCGCTGCTGGCTTCGCTCTCAGGAGCTGCGGCGGCTGCGGCTTTGGCTTTGGCGGCTTCCTTGACGGCGGCTTCGCGGCCGGCGGCCTGCTTGGCCTTGCCGACGGTCTCACCCGGACGGATGGTCTTCTCGATCAGCCCGCCTTTCTCGAGCAGGGAGCGGACGGTGTCGGTGGGTTGGGCTCCCTGGCCCAGGCGCACGCGGATCGCCTCGGCGTCGAGGCGGGTTTCCTTGGTGCGGGGGTTGTAGAAGCCAAGCTCCTCGAGCGGCAGACCGTCCCGGCGGGAGGTGCTGTTGGTGGCCACCAGGCGGAAGCTCGCTTCCCGCTTCTTGCCGAACCGCTTCAGGCGGAGCTTGATCATCGTGGCCTTGCCTTGCTGACTTGGGGTTTGGGTTGGGCGGAAACTCCGCCTGGCGGTGGAATCACACGCCAAACAAGCACTTTACCCTGCCGCCCATCAAAGCTGGCCGAATCCCTTGCGCTTCTTGGGGGGACGGCTGGCCTTGCGGGAGCCGCCGCCCCGCCCCGCCGGCGCCGGCATTCCCGGCATTCCCGGTATTCCGGGCATCCCTGGCATTCCGGGCATCCCTGGCATTCCGGGCATGCCGCCGCGGGTCATCTGCTGCATGAAGCCGCGCATCTTCTGAAAGTCGGCCAGCACCTTGTCCACATCGGCCGGGCTGTGGCCGCTGCCGGAGGCGATCCGCCGCCGGCGCGAGGGCTGGGCCGCCAGCAGCTGGGGCTGCTCCCGCTCGGTTGCCGTCATCGAGCCGATCATCGCCTCGATCTTCTTGAGCTGGTCCTCCCCCTGCCTGAGCATGCCGTCGTCGATCTTGTTCATGCCGGGGATCAGCTTCATCAGGCCGCCCAGGGAGCCCATGCGCTTGATCAGGCGCATCTGCTGCAGGAAATCGGAGAAGTCGAACGAGGCTTCCTGCAGCTTCTGCTGCATGCGCGCCACGTCGGCCAGCTCCACCTCCTTGCTGGCTTTCTCCACCAGGGTGAGCACATCGCCCATGCCCAGGATGCGGCTGGCCATCCGCTCGGGGTGGAAGGGCTGCAGGGCCTCCACCTTCTCGCCGGTGCCGATGAACTTGATCGGGGCACCGCTCACCTTGCGGATCGAGAGGGCGGCGCCACCGCGGGAGTCGCCGTCGAGCTTGGTGAGCACAGCGCCGGTGAGGCCCACCTGCTCATGGAAGGCTCGGGTGAGTTCGGCCGCCTCCTGGCCGATCATCGAATCCACCACCAGCAGCACCTCATCGGGTGCCGCGGCCTGGCGGATCCGCACCATCTCCTGCATCATGCCGGCGTCGATCTGAAGCCGGCCGGCGGTGTCCACCAGCACGGTGTCGAAGCCCTCGTCCTTCGCCCTGGCGATGCCGGCGGCGGCGATGTCCTCCGGAGAGGCGTCAGCCCCCAGGCTGAACACCTCCACGCCGATCTGCGCCCCCAGCGTCTGCAGCTGGTCGATGGCGGCGGGGCGGTAGACATCGGCGGCCACCAGCAGCGCCCGTTTTCCCTGTTCCTTGAGGTGCAGGCCCAGCTTGGCGGTGGCCGTGGTCTTGCCGGCGCCCTGCAGGCCCGCCATCAGGATCACGGTGGGCGCCTGATCCGCCGCCTTCAGTGGCGCGTTCTCGCCGCCCATCACCTCCACCAGGGCCTGATGCACCAGCTGGATGAACTGCTGGTCGGGGCTGACGCCGCGCACCACCTCGGCGCCCACCGCCTTGGCGCGCACCTCGTCGATGAACCCCTTGACCACCTCTAGGCTCACATCGGCCTCGAGCAGGGCGCGGCGCACCTGCTTGAGGGCCCCCTCCACGTTGCTCTCCGTGATCCGGTCCTGGCCCTTCAGGCTCTTGACCGCATCCTCAAAACGCTGGGACAGCTCGTCGAACATGGTGGCGCAGAAGGGGTGACCCGCAGGATCAATCGTTCCCACAGACCCTGACACAACGGCAGGGAGGCTGCCGATCAGGCCAGGAGGCCCTCAGCGGCGGCGGAAATCAGCCAGTTTCCAGGTACCGCCGTCGCGGGCGAAGACGTAGATGTTGCGCAGGTCGGCGCTGGTCCTGGGCTCGATCACCTTGTCGCCTGAGCGGATCTCCTCGCTGTAGTCGAGCTGCACATCGGCCTCGATCCGCCGCGGGCTCCGGTCGGTGAGCGAGAACTGCCGGATCGTGGCCTCCATCTTCTGGCGCTGGCCTCTGGCCTCCAGCCTGCGGGCCTGGGAGCGCAGCTCACGCACCAGGGCCGGGCGGGCCAGCTGATCGAGGTCGGCGGCCGTGGAACGCCCATCCAGCAGCGCCGCCTTGGCCGCCAGCCAGCTCTCCAGCAGACGGCGCACATCGTCCTGGCTGGGGTCGGCGCTGGTGAGGGGGACCGGGGCGGCAGTCTGCGGGGGTGCCGGTGGGCTTGGGCTGGGGGCCTGGCTGCTGACGGGTGGTGGCGGCTGCGGGGCTGCCTCCGGCCGGGGACGCCTCAGCAGCCAGAGGCCGGCGATCAGGGCGACCCCGGCCGCCAGCACGATCCAGAGCACGGCCTTCGGCCTGGTGGACCGGGGCCGGGGCTGACTGGCCTGCTCTCCGCTGGCCTGCTCCTGATCAGGAGGACGGTGAGGCTCAGCCGTTTCGGTGGCCCCGGGGTTGATCCAGGGGGGTGGCGGGAGGCTGCTTTCGAGGTCGAGCTCGGGTCGCGCCCAGGCGGCGTCCCCCGCGGCGAGGGGATCGATGGCTTTCAAGTCGCCGGCCTGGCCGCGGGCCTGGCGGCGATCCTGCTGCTCGACGAAGGCCTGCACATCCCGATCGGCGAAGTAGGCATCGAGATCGGCATCCACCTCGATGTCGCGGTAACCGGGGAGCACGTCGCGGCTCAGCCAGTCGCGGCAGTAGGAGCAGAGCTGGGCCAGGGGGTCGTCTGACTGCTCCGCGGCCCAGGCCTTCAGCTCCGGAGCCGCTGCGGAACCGAAACGGTCCAGGGCCTGCTCGATCTGGCCGAGCAGGAGATGCAGGCAGGCCAGCAGGGGCTCGACACCAGGCTGGCCCAGGGCCTGCAGGCGGGTCTGGGCGGCGGCGATGCGCTCGGGCTTGCGCTGGGCGAAACCTGAGGCGGTGAGGGCGCAGCTCGCCAGGAACCCCGCGGCCTCCGATCCGTTCTCGGCCCAGCGGCCGAACAGATCCACCTGCTCCTGGACGGTGAGAAAGAGCCGGATCTGCTTCATGAAGGCCTGAAAGTCCTCCTGGGGCAGGCTGGGGTCCTGCTGGCCCTCCAGTCCTCCGCGGCGCTTCACCAGACTCTCGAGCAGCTCGAGTCCTTCGGCTCGTTCAGCAGTGGCGGTGAGCGGTCGGCTGACCAGGCCGAGCACCCGGAAGGGGAGCAGCCCGTGCAGGTCGCCCGCCAGCTTCACCCGCTCATCAGGGACCTGACCCATGCGCTGCAGCAGCTGGATGCCCTGCTGAAGGGTCTGGGCCGCGGCCTCGTAATGGCGCTGGTCGCGCAGCTCGGAGGCGGCGGCGCGGCAGGCCAGAGCGGCCAGCAGCGAGAGATCAGCCTCTCGGCCGCTGCCCAGGGCCGGAGCCTGGGGCGGTTGCAGGCAGTTGAAGGCGGCCTTGAAGGCCTCCGATGGCAGCCCGGCTTCCAGCAGCAGCAGCAGCCCGCCGATCTCCTTCGACGGGGCGACATCGAGGCCAGCCGCCACCCCTTCGCCCTCACCCCCCTGTTCGATCGCCATCAGCTGGGCCTCGTAGGCCTGGCGGCGCTGCGAATCGGAGAGCACGTCGGCGCTGGTCTCCAGCAGGTCGGCGCGAGCTCGGATCGTCTCCAGGGTGAAGCCCTGATCCGGTGCCCGCTCGAGCCGATGCTGCAGGGTGCGCAGCACGGTCTGGGCATCACTGGCCGGGCTCACACCGAGCAGACGAAAGTGGTCGATCGGCAGTTCCAACCCCGGCAGCTCGCGGACCCTTGATCCTGGGTGTTGGGGCGAGTGTAGGCAGTGGCATCGGTTTTGACCTTTCCAGCCTGGCCCTCCCCCTACAGTCGTGAACAAAAGCCCCGACTCCCTTGCCATGACTCAGGAGATCGCCGCCACTCTCCAACCGGCAGCCGACGGGGCTGCTGCCGCCGGCAGCCATGCCGAACGCCTGGCGGCGCTTTACCCGGCCGGGCCGGCCACCGTGAGCCGCGATGAGGGCCTCACCCTCTACCGCGACATGACCCTGGGTCGCCGCTTCGAAGACAAGTGCGCCGAGATGTACTACCGGGGCAAGATGTTCGGCTTCGTTCACCTCTACAACGGGCAGGAAGCCGTCTCCACAGGGGTGATCAAGGCCATGCGGGCCCAGCACGACTGGTTCTGCAGCACCTACCGCGACCACGTGCATGCCCTCAGCGCCGGGGTGCCGGCCCGGGAGGTGATGAGTGAGCTGTTCGGCAAGGCCACGGGCTGCAGCAAAGGGCGTGGCGGATCGATGCACCTCTTCTCCCGTGAGCACCATCTGCTCGGGGGCTATGCCTTCATCGGTGAGGGCATTCCGGTGGCCCTCGGTGCCGCCTTCACCAGCCGCTACAAGCGTGAGGCCCTCGGCGAGGCCGACAGTGACGCCGTGACCGCCGCCTTTTTCGGAGACGGCACCTGCAACAACGGACAGTTCTTCGAATGCCTGAACATGGCGGCGCTCTGGAAGTTGCCGATCCTGTTCGTCGTCGAGAACAACAAATGGGCGATCGGCATGGCCCACGACCGGGCCACCAGCGATCCGGAGATCTGGCGCAAGGCTGCCTCCTTCGGCATGGCGGGTGAGGAGGTCGACGGCATGGATGTGCTGGCGGTGCGCGCCGCCGCCCAGCGCGCCGTGGAGCGGGCCCGGGCCGGTGAGGGTCCCACCCTGCTGGAATGCCTCACCTACCGCTTCCGTGGCCATTCCCTGGCCGATCCCGACGAGCTGCGCAGCGAAGTGGAGAAGGAGTTCTGGGCCAAGCGGGATCCGCTCAAGGCGCTGGCGGCCCATCTCACCACCCACGGACTGGCCACCGCCGAGGAGCTGAAGGCGATCGAGAAGGAGATCGACGCCGAAGTGGCCGATGCCGTGGAGTTCGCCGTCGGCGCCCCCGAGCCCGATCCTGGCGAACTCACCCGCTACATCTGGGCTGAGGACTGACCCAGCCCGGGGTGGGAGTCAGAGCTGGCTGGGCAGGCGGCTGGTGAGGCCGCGCAGCTTGCGCAGCGCCTTGAGCTCCACCTGGCGAACCAGCTCGCGGGACACCTTCAGTTGCCGACCGATTTCAGCCAGGGTGTGGCGCTCCCGGCCATCCAGCCCGAAGCGCAGGGCAAGCACCTGGCGTTCCTGGTCGCTGAGGTGGCTCAGCCAGCGCTCCAGCTGCTCGTGGTGCATGCCCCGTTCCACCTGATCAAGGGGCTCCTCGTGGCTGGAATCGGCGATCAGATCACCGAGGAAGCTGCGCCCTTCCTCGCCATTCACCGGCGCATCCAGGCTGGAGGTGGTCAGCGACTGGCGCAACAGCCCATCGAGCTCCTCGATCGGAATCGCCATGGCCTCGGCGATCTCGCTGCGGCTGGGCATGGCCCCGAGCTTGTGGGCCAGCTCCAGGCTCACCCGGCGAACGGCGCTGAGGCGCTCGCTCAGATGCACCGGCAGGCGGATCGTGCGCGACTGGCAGGCGATCGCCCGGGTCATGCTCTGGCGGATCCACCAGAAGGCATAGGTGGAGAACTTGTAGCCGCGGGTGGGATCGAACTTCTCGACCGCCCGCTCCAGTCCGAGTGATCCTTCCTGAATCAGATCCAGAAGTTCAAGACCTTTACCCTGGTACTTCTTGGCCACGCTGACCACGAGGCGAAGATTGGCCTTCATCATGCGCTCCTTGGCGCGACGACCCAGGCGCAGCAACCGTCGCTGGCGCACGAGAGGTGGATCCGGCACCCCGGCTTCCAGCAGCTGCATCATGGCCTGCACCTGGTTGCCCAGTTCGATCTCCTCGGCAGGCGTGAGCAGGGGCACCCGTCCGATCGTGCCCAGATACCAGCTGATCGGATCGCTCCCCCGCCGCCGCTGCTCGCGGGGCTTGAGGGTGGAGGCTGTCATGCGCCCAATCCGGAGGTTCGCTTCAATGTCTGATGAAGATCATCAAAAACGATGTGACTTCAGCAACCTTTCAAGGTTGTGCAAGTAAAACGACACAATCAGTGGGTCAGGGACGCTGCCAGGGCCTGGGGAGTCACCTGACCCGCACCGAGCCGTCGCCGGGCCGCCAGCCCCGCCTGGGCATGGGCCAGGGCGGCGGCAGCCAGGGTGGTGGTTTCTCCTGGCGATGATCCAGCGGCGATCGCCACGGCGCCTCGCCCCGCCGCGAATCCCGCCAGCACATCACCGGCGCCGGCCCGGGCGGCCTCCGGCGCCGCCTCCAGCAGCTGCCAGCGCCTCCCATCCGGCGCCGCAATCACGCTGCGGGCCCCTTTGAGCACCAGTGATGCGCCACTGCGCTCGGCAGCGGCAGCGGCGGCCTCCAGCGGCGCGTCGCCGGCCAGATCAGGGAACAGGCGGGCGAATTCACCCCCATGGGGTGTCAACCATGTGGGCCCACGCCGCGCCTGCAGCCAGGCCATCGCCTCGCCAGCCACACCGGCGGCCAGCTGGTTGAGACCATCGGCATCGATCACCACCAGCCCGCTGAAGCCCTGCAGGGCCCCCCAGAGCGGCGGGCTGTCGGGCCCTTCCCAGGAGGCGGCCGGCCCAAGCCCCGGGCCGATCAGCAGCGCATCGAGCCGCTCCAGGGCGCCGGGCTCCCCCGGCGCTGGCCCCAGAACCACATGGGGCAGCAGGCTCCAGAGCTGCTGGGCCACCCGCTCGGGCACGGCCGCCCGCAGGCTGCCGCAGCCGCTGGCGCTCGCCCCCAGCAGGCTGAGCAGGGCCGCGCCGGGGTAGGCGGCGCTGCCGCTCACCACCAGCAGGCGGCCCCGGCCGTACTTGGCGACCTCGGGCGCCGGCTCCAGGGGTGGGGCGCTGGCCTGGTCCGGGCCGCCCAGGCCCAGGGGCTGATCCGCGGGCAGCTTCGCCAGCAGCGCCGCCGGCAGCCCCAGATCCAGGCGCTCCAGCTGTCCCACCCAGGCCAGAGCCCGATCCTGGACCAGTCCCTGCTTGATCAGGCCGAGGCAGTAGGTGCTGCGCGCCCGGGCGGCCCAGCTCCCCAGCAGCCTGCCGCTGTCGGCACAGAGACCGGTGGGGGTGTCGATGGCCACCAGCCGGCCCGGCCTCAGCCGCGCCCGCTCGGCCAGCAGGGTCTCGATCGCTTCCCCGGGAGGGCGCCGCTGGCCGATGCCGAAGAGCCCATCGATCCAGAGGGCGCCGCCGGCGGGATCAGGGGTGGAGCTCAGTCGCTCGATGCCGAGCCAGAGGGCATGGCGCCAATGGGATGCGGTGAGCGGTTTCTGACGCTCGAAGGGGCTCCAGAGCCGCACCTTCACCCCGGCCAGGTGCAGTTCCCGGGCCACCACCAGGGCATCCCCGCCGTTGTGACCGGGGCCCACCAGCACCAGCGCCCCCTCGCGCAGGGCCCCCGGCTCGCTCAGCAGCCGGGCGCTGATCGTCAGGGCCGCCTTCTCCATCAGGGCTTCCACCGGGAGCCCGCTGTCGAAGAGCTGTTGCTCCAGCTGCGCCATCTGCTCGGAGCGCACCAGCAGGTGGGCGGCGTCCCTGAGGGGCCAGTGGATCGGGTCGCTGCTGGTCACGGGGGTCCTGGGCAGGGCGATGGACGGGGGACCCGTCGCCGGGGCCCCGGTCCCATGATGGGAACACCGCCCTGCTGTTTCGTTCCTCCCCTGCTCCGGAGGCTTCCGGTTTTGACCACCACCGCCCCAGCCTCCGGCCAAGGCTCCCCCGGCCGTGCCGATGCTCCTGCCCCTCGCGGCGCCGTCACCGCCGCTGTCACCGCCGCTGTCACCGCCGCTGGCGCGGCGGCGCTCGAGCGTCTGCGCGCCTGGCCCGGGGAGCATCGGGTGGCCGTGGGTCTCTCCGGTGGGGTCGACAGCTCCCTGACCGCCGCGCTGCTGGTGGCGGCCGGCTGGCAGGTGGAGGGTCTCACCCTCTGGCTGATGAGCGGCAAGGGGGCCTGCTGCGCCGAGGGGCTGGTGGATGCCGCCGGCCTCTGTGAGCAGCTGGGGGTGCCCCACCACGTGGTCGACAGCCGCGAGCGCTTCCAGCAGCAGATCGTCGACTTTCTCGTTCAGGGCTATGGGGATGGGGTCACCCCGCTGCCCTGCTCCCGTTGCAACCGGGAGGTGAAATTCACCCCGATGCTGGAGTGGGCGGAGGCCGAACTCGGGATCAGCCGCATCGCCACCGGTCACTACGCCCGGGTCCGCCTCGCCGACACCGGTGCCGGCAGCGGCCGCCACCAGCTGCTGCGCGGCCTCGATGCCCACAAGGACCAGAGCTATTTCCTCTACGACCTGCCCCAGGCGGTGCTGGCCCGGCTGGTGTTCCCGCTCGGGGAACTCACCAAGCCCGACACCCGGCTGGAGGCCGAAGCCCTCGGCCTGCGCACCGCCGCCAAGCCCGAGAGTCAGGATCTCTGCCTGGCCGATCACCACGGCTCGATGAAGGCCTTTCTCGATGCCTACCTGCCGCCTCGCCAGGGCCAGATCGTGCTGGCCGACGGCACGGTGGTGGGCGAGCACGATGGCATCGAGCACTTCACGATCGGCCAGCGCAAGGGCCTCGGGGTGGCCTGGAGCGAGCCCCTGCATGTGGTGCGCCTCGATGGGGCGATGAACCGGGTGGTGGTGGCTCCCCGAGCCGAGGCGGCCTGCGGCGCCTGCGTGGTGGGCGCGATCAACTGGGTCTCCATCCCCCCGCCCGATGGCCCCCTGGAGCTGGAGGTGCAGGTGCGCTATCGCAGCGCACCGGTGGCCGCCCGGCTCACCCCCCTGGCGCCCACCGACGCCGACCGGGCCTCCGGACGGCCGGCTCGTGGGCGCCTGCAATTCAGTGAGGAGCAGTTCTCGATCACCCCGGGCCAGGCGGCCGTTTTCTATGCCGGGGAGCTGGTGCTCGGCGGCGGGCTGATTCAGGGCCCACCGCCGGATCGGGCTCACCAGTAGGGATCGCTGGCCAGCTCCACCTGCAGTTCGCCACTGCGGGCCGCGGGCACCGTGGCGATGCAGGCCCGCACCACCCGGCCGTTCACCTCGATCTCACAGGCCCCGCAACTGCCCCCCAGGCAGCCGGTGGGGATCGTCTGGCCGGCTTCGGCGGCCGCCTGCAGCCAGTCGGTGCCGGGGAGCACCTGGGTGCTGCGGCCATCGGGCCAGTGCACGGTGATCGGCGTGGCGGCGGGCTTCACGCTTGATCCAGAAGGGGGGCCAGGTTCACGTGGGTCTCGAAGGCCTCGGCGAGTCGATCCAGCAGGGCCTCCCGCTGCTGGCCGTGGTGCGGCTGCCGCTCACTCAGCAGGCTCAGCCCGCGGCGGAGGCGCAGCTGATTCAGCCAGCGCCGCCGCCAGGGTCCAGAGTCGAACACCCCATGCAGATAGGTGCCAGCCACCACGCCACCGTTTTCTCCGGCCCTCCACCAGCCGAGGCCTTCGCGCTCGGCGATGGGCCGGCACTGGTCAGGCTCCTGGCACTCGCTCTGGCCCCGGTGCAATTCGAATCCCTCCAGCGCCAGGCTGCTGCCCGGCGGCCAGAGGGCCGGGGCGCAGACCTGCTGCGTCGCCTTGTTGTTGCCGTACTGGGTGATCAGGGGCAACAGCCCCAGCCCGGCGTGCTCGCCGCCGCCGCCACCCCCTTCGAGGCCGTGGGGATCCAGCAGGCTGCGGCCCAGCATCTGCAGGCCGCCGCAGAGGCCGAAGAGATGGCCGCCCCCGGAGACATACCGCCCCAGGTCGTCGCCAAGGCCGCTGGCGCGCAGGGCCTCCAGATCCCGCAGGGTCTGCTTGCTGCCGGGGATCACCACCGCATCGGGGGTGCCGAGCGCCTCTCCAGGGCGAACCCAGCGCAGCCGCACGCTGGGCTCCGCTTCGAGCGGATCGAGATCGGAGAAGTTGCTGATCGAGGGCAGGCGGAGCACGGCGATCTCCAGCTCCGCGTCGGGTTTGCCCGCCTTGCGCTCCAGCAGGTCGAGTGAATCCTCGGGAGGGAAGAGCTCATCGAGCCAGGGCATCACCCCCAGCACCGGCAGGCCGGTGCGGCGCTCCAGCCAGCTGCGGCCCTCGTCGAAGAGCTCCCGCCGGCCGCGGAAACGGTTGATCAGGATGCCCCTGATCAGGGGCCGCTCCACCGGTCGCAGCAGGGCCAGGGTGCCCACGATCTGCGCGAAGACTCCCCCCCGCTCGATGTCGGCCACCAGCAGGCAGCGGGCCCGCAGGAACTGGGCCAGGCGCAGGTTGGTGAGATCCCGGGCCTGCAGATTCACCTCCACGGGGCTGCCGGCCCCCTCCAGCACCAGCCGACCGCCTGGATGGCTGGTCTGCAGATCGCTCAGGCCCTGGCGGATCGCCGCCCAGCCCGGGCGGAACCAGTCGCGGTAGTAGTGCTCGGCGCGGCACACCCCCACCGAGCGCCCCAGATGGATCACTTCGCTGGTGCTGTCCCCCTGGGGCTTGAGCAGCACGGGATTCATCGCCACGGTGGGCTCCAGACCCGCCGCCCAGGCCTGCAGGGCCTGGCTGTAGGCCATCTCGCCACCCCCCGGATCCACCCAGGCATTGAGGCTCATGTTCTGGCCCTTGAAAGGCAGTGGCGTTTCGCCCCGGCGCAGCAGCACCCGGCAGAGGGCAGCGGCCATCAGCGATTTGCCCGCGCCGCTGCTGGTTCCCAGCACCATCAGCGACGTCACAGGCGCGGCCAGCGACGGCGCAGCCCATGGCGAATGCGCTCCAGCAGGCCGGCCCGGGGGATCTCCTCACTCCAGCCCTCCAGCAGGTCCCGCCCCATCGGCGTGAGTCGCACCCGCTCGGTCAGCCCCTGGCCATCCACCTCCCGGCGCAGCACCCCCACCCGGATCAACCAGATGAAGTGGTCTTCGGCCCGCTCGCTGCTCAGGGGGGCGACGGTGAGCTCGGTTTGGTCGGCTCGCCGGCTGAGCTCCTCGCTGCTGATCGCCTCGCCGCTGAGCAGCCTGTAGAACGCCCGCCGGAAAGGAAGGCAGCGCAGGGCACTGGCGGCTCGGTTCAGGGAGCGGGGATCGTTGAGGGTGCCGGGGAGGGAGCCATCCATGGCCCGATTCTCCCGGATCAGCCCTCGTGCTCGTGGCTGCTTCGCAGGGGGTGATTCGCGCAGGCATTCACTCGGCCGATCGCCCCGTCAGGGGAGAATCCTGAGCATCGTGGAAGGGCCAGGAGGCCGCTGTCGATGGCGCAAGCTCCACTGGTGCTGGCCTCCGCCTCACCGGCTCGACGACGCCTGCTGGAGCAGGCGGGCATCCCCCACCGGGTGCAGGTGAGCGGCGTCGATGAGGAGGCCTGGCGGGATCCGGATCCCCTGCAGCTGGTGCAGGCCCTGGCGCGGGCCAAGGCCGAGGCGGTCGGGCGAGAGCTGCTGCTGGCTGCGGGGGAGCGTGTGGGCGGGGTGCTGGGCTGCGACTCCCTGTTCGTGCTCGCCGGGGCCGTGTATGGCAAGCCCCGCGATGCCGAGGAGGCCACCAGCCGCTGGCGGCGCATGGCCGGCTCCTGGGGGGAGCTGCATACGGGCCATTGCCTGCTACCCGCGCCGGAAGCCACGCCTCTGCTGGCCACGGTCACCACCCGCGTGAAGTTCGCGCAGCTCAGTGAGGCGGCGATCGCCGCTTATGTGGCCACCGGTGAGCCCCTGAGCTGTGCCGGCGGCTTTGCCCTCGAAGGCCGGGGCGCTCCCCTGGTGGAGCGCATCGAGGGCTGCTTCAGCAACGTGATCGGCCTGAGCCTGCCTCTGCTGCGCCGCTGGCTGGCCCAGAGCGACTCCCCTGAGTGGCCGCTCACCTGAGCCGATCAGCGGAAGATCTGGGCGTTCTGGGGAGTCGGGCCATGAAAAAACCCCCCGCCATGGCGGGGGGTTGACGATGGCTGCAGGGCCGAAGGGCCTGAAGAGGATCAGTCGAGATCCGGCATGGCCAGGGTGGGCTCGGCCTGACGGTCGATGCCCTTCTCGAAACCGGCGGCGGCGGCGCGGGCGCGGCCCGCGTGCCAGAGGTGACCCACCAGGAAGAAGAAGGCGAGCACGAACTGGGTGGCCGAGAGCCACTGCCGCACGTTCACGAAGTTCACCGAGTTGGGTTCGGTGATGATGCCGCCCACGGAATTGAGGGAGGCGTTGGGAGCGTGGGTCATGTATTCAGCCGCCCGACGCACCTGCCAGGGCTGAATGTCGTTCTGGAGCTTGTCGAGGCTGAGGCCGTTGGGGCCGCGCAGGGGCTCCAGCCAGGGACCGCGGAAGTCCCAGAAGCGCATGGTCTCACCACCGAAGATGATCTCGCCGGTGGGGGAGCGCATCAGGTATTTGCCCAGGCCGGTGGGGCCCATGGCAGAGCCGATGTTGGCACCGAGGCGCTGGTCACGCACCAGGAAGGTGAAGCTCTGGGCCTGGGAGGCTTCGGCGTTGGTGGGGCCGTAGAACTCCGAGGGGTAAGCGGTGTTGTTGAACCAGATGTAGGCCGAGGCGATGAAGCTCATGAAGCTCAGAGCACCGAGGCTGTAGCTCAGGTAGGCCTCACCATTCCAGATGAAGGCACGGCGCACCCAGCCGAAGGGCTTGGTGATCACGTGCCAGATGCCACCGAAGATGCAGATCAGGCCGAGCCAGATGTGGCCACCGATGATGTCTTCCATCGAGTTGACACCGATGATCCAACCCTCGCCGCCGAAGGGGGCGCGGAACAGATAACCGAAGATCACACCCGGATCAAGGGTGGGGTTGGTGATCAGGCGCACGTCGCCACCGCCAGGTGCCCAGGTGTCGTAGACACCGCCGAAGAACATCGCCTTGAACACCAGCAGCAGACAACCCACACCCAGAAGGATGAGGTGATAGCCGATGATGTTGGTCATCTGGTTCTTGTCGCGCCAGTCCTGGGAGAAGAACGAGGAATAGTTCTCCAGGATTTCAGGACCCCGCAGGGCGTGGTACAGACCGCCGAGGCCGAGCACAGCGGAGCTGATCAGGTGCAGCACACCGACCACAAAGAACGGGTAGAGGCTGGTGACCTCACCGCCGGGGCCGACGCCGTAGCCGAGGGTGGCCACGTGGGGGAACAGGATCAGTCCCTGCTCGTACATCGGCTTGTCGAAGCTGAAGTGACTCACTTCGAACAGCATCATCGCTCCGGCCCAGAAGACCATCAGACCCGCGTGGGCCACGTGGGCGCCGAGCAGGCGACCGGAGAGATTGATCAGGCGGGCGTTACCGGCCCACCAGGCGTAACCGGTGGAGTCGAGGTCTTTGCCCCCGACGGCCACCATGGAGGAATTAAAGGGCGTTTCCACGGGGCAGAACCTCTTCAGGGAAGACGAAGTTTTCATGCGGCTGGTCGGCCGGTGCCATCCAGGCACGCAGACCTTCGTTCAGAAGAATGTTCTTCGTGTAGAAGGTCTCGAATTCGGGGTCCTCAGCGGCGCGGATCTCC
>NZ_JAHLZB010000002.1:0-4352 GCF_025128255.1 Synechococcus sp. CS-205 | reverse complement strand
CTAGTTGTGGAAAGGTTTCCGGCATCCGATGCCTCCTCTATTTGCCTGTACCAGTTGCGGCGTTCAGATCGAACGCTCAGCCCGCAGCTACGTCCAACAAAAGGGGCGGGTGCTCTGCTCCACCTGCAGGGACAGGCTCGACAACGCCACGCCTCAGCCACCCCAGGCGATCCCGGATCAACCAGCTCAGCAACAGCGTCCAGACGCCTGAACCAACCATCTGCAGAACCAGGAGGTTCGCTCGCTCGGGCGCAAACAGCCGCAAGGGAGCATGGGGGCTTGTGATCGCCCGCCCCCGCTGGCATCAACCGCTGCAGCTGGCCCGGGCACTGGCGATCGCGGCTTCGCCACGCCTGTGGATCTCGCGGGCGTAGTCGGTCCAGGTGCCCTGGCCCCAGTAGCGGAAACAGCTGGTTTCCAGCAGGAGCAGGTGGAGCAGGGCCTGCTGATAGCGGGGGGTCCGGGTCACTCCGGGATCCTGGGCCACCAGGGGATCGAACACCTGGTGAAAACGGGCGCTGAGGGCGTTCATCGGCTCCAGCACGTTGGCGTAGCCCTCCACCCAGCTGAGGTCGTTGGTCCAGGAGGCGCCGGCCATCGAGAAGGAGGGATCGCTGGCCTGAAGGTCGGCGATGGCCGCTGCGGTGGCGTCTGGGGTGGCGTCTGGGGTGGCTTCCGGGGAGGGCAGGCTGCCGAGCCGTTGCCACAGTTTGTGTTGGTGGACCGCCTGAATCCTCAGAAAATCCCTTGAATCCACACCGGAAGATTCCAGCAACTCAAGATATTCCGTGCCGTTGATCGCCACTGTTCCCGGATCATCCCCCTTGGCAGCGATGGTGTGATGGGCCTGGATGAAGGCCGGCGGGAACTCGTTCATCATCACGCCGCCGTTTTCGCCGTCGGCAATCTGGGAGACGAGCGATGGAACCGTGACGGCACCCAGTGGTTGCCGAGCGAGGCCAAGAGCTTCGTGATAGGGCTGCATCTGGCCCACCAACTTGGTGTCGGAGCCCTGGGTTTTGATCAGCGTTGTGATCGTGGCCGTGTCACCGCGGGAGCTGCGTGCCACCAGCTGGTTGGGGACGACTTTCTGCTCCTGGCTGAGGCCCGAACCATCCAGATTTTCAACGCTGTGTTCCTGCACCAGCAGCCAGCGGTAGCCACACTCCCTGAGGGCCTTCACGAAGGCATAAAGCGTGTCGGGGTGGTTGGGCAGGTGCATCTCCGGGGGTGAGAATCCCTTGACCCGTTGCAGCGCCTCATGGCCGAAGAGGGCTGCGAACTGGTGCTGCCAGGCCAGGATCTGCAGCTTCAGGTCGGGGATGGGCGTGGAGGGCGCCACGGCATGGCTCCAGAAGGTGCCGAGCCATTCCACATGGGGTTGGAGGCTGGGATCGCAGGCGAGTGATTGAAGGGCCTCAAGGATGTCGTGGCGGCCCATCTGCTGGATTCCCCAGAGCAGATTTCCCGAATAATCGAGCATGATCCGAGGGTTGCAGCCTTCCTGTATCAGCTGGGGAATGATGTCAGCCAGGCGCCTGTAGCAGCGGGCAAAGGGTTCGGCGTTGTGGTTGTCGCCCTCGCCAGGGTGCTCCAGCATGTATTGCAGATGGGAGATGAGGGCACCATTCACCCCGGCTGGAATCGTGGGCTGGTGCATGTGGAGCGCGCAGGCAAAGCCTGAGCGAATCCGCTCCAGGTTCAGATTGGTGTGCGGCAGTGCCACGGGGCCGGGCTGCTGAACCAGGGCGAGGATCTCGGCTTCCAAGCCGGCGATCGGCGGCAGGGCGTGGCTGCTCATGTCTGAATCCATGGGCCCATCATCGCGGCCGCTTCGGGCTGCTGGCTGGCGCCTGTGCAGTCTTTGTCACTGACGAGATCGGAGCTTCCGGCGAGATACTCCTAAGGTTTGATCCCTTGATTGCTCGTCCGGTGCGCACTCGTCCCCTCGCTCTGACCGCCGTACTCCTTGCCCTGCCTGTGCTGAGCCCTGGCCCAGCACAGGCTCAGAAGCGGATTCCCAAACTGCCGGGATATGACCAGTGTCCGCTTGGTTATGTGAATGACCTGAAGCAGCATTGCAATTCACCCATCTATTACGAGGTGAAGCCCACCTACGGAAAGCCCTGTGATTCGGGATGGATGAACATCGGGGCGGGCTACTGCAAGAAAAAGACCCTGGGAATTTTCTGATCCGCCGGCAAGGTGCCAGGCCTGGCTGGCACAACGTGGCCGCTTTGCATTGCTCGCTGACCTGTGGGGCGCCGTGGCGTCCGCGAGGATTATGAAAGTGCAGATGGGAGCCGCGCTGACGAACCACATCGAAGCCCAGTTTCCGAAGGATGTCCGCCACCTCAGAGGACTTGAGGACGGGGGTTGAGCCCACGCTCAGGCCGGCACCACGATCTGCTGCAGGCCCACGAAGTCGCTCCCCATGGCCGGCTCGCCGTCCTCCAGGAGCATGGTGATCACCTCCTGGAGGTTGGCCTGCAGCTCATCAAGGGTCTCCCCCTGGCTGTGAGCGCCGGGGAAGCCAGGGACGTAGCCCACAAGCAGGCCCGTGTCCGCGCAGCGCTCGATCACGGCGGAAAAGGTACGCACAGCCTCTGCTGACTTCCTTGGATTCATCGTAGGCAACCCGCCAAGTCTGTCCAAAGGGGTGACAAAGGGCATGGCATCGCCGCAGGGCTTCTGCCCCGCAAGTGCCACCCCCTGTCACACCCGCCAGGATGCCCCCATGCCCCCACCCCCCTCCGCCACCTACGAGCGCCTGCGGCACACCATCGCCAAGCAGATGTGCATGAGCCCCATCGACTAACCGCTGATGCTCATGGAACTGCTGGGCCACTGATTTGCCAGGCAACAGCCAGCCCCGCCCCTGCACAGGACGTGGCCCGGCGGATCCTGGGAAGCGCATGGTGGGCCGGGTGCTCACCGGCAATGGCATCACCGCCTACGGCAACGGCGCCTACAGCCTGATCGGCGGCGACGAGCTGAGCGACGCCGAGCGCGACGCGCTGCAGCAGCTGTGCCGCCAGCGCCTCGATGCCTTCCGCGAGCAGCGCGGCGAAGAGGTGGTTTGTTTGTTGAGAAGCCTGCGGCTTCGGCCACCGCAGCCGCCACAGCACCCCGATCAGCGGTTCGGTGAAAGTCCGGGCTGGGTTTGCCTGTGATCAGCAGCTGAACAGCTGGGAATGGCTCTGCGAAACGCTATTGCCGCACCAACCGCCATCAGAGCTCAGCCTCAACCACTTGGTCCAATTGGTCAGCCAGGGCTGGAATGCTCTCGGAAACAATCCGCCAGATAGTGTCTTCTTCCAGGCCGAAGTAGGCATGCGCCAAAACATCGCGGAGGCCAGCAATGCGTCGCCAAGGAACCTGGGAATGCCGCTCACGAACAGCCAGTGGGATCTGCTTCGCCGCTTCACCCAGCACCTCCAGGTTGCGGAGTACGGCGTCAACCAACATCTCGTCCGCAGGAAAGTGCTGTTGGGTGAGCCCCTGGCTGTAAAAGAACAGCGACCAATTGCGGGCACTCCCCCCTTCAGGCAAGCGGAATGGCCTCCTGCTCGATCCGCTGCCGCAGTTCAGGGCGAAGACCGCGGCGCGTCACCAGGTCCACCCAGGCGCTGAGCAGGTCTTCCAGGGCCAGCTTGAGGTCCATGTACTGCTCGAAGCTGGGGCTGGAGGGGAACTCCACCAGCAGGTCCACGTCGCTCTGCAGCCCTGCCGCCCCGTGGATCACAGGGCCGAAAACGCGAAGATCCTGGCCACCGTGGGCGGCTGTGAGCGCGAGCAGCTCGGGGGCCATCTGCCTGAGCCGCTGAAGAGTGGGTGGCGTGCTTGGACCCATGGCTCCCATTCTGCTGCCAGCGGCGGGGATCCTGACGGCCGTACCCGCGCTGGGTTTCCAGCAGATCCTCCACCGCCTCCGGCAGGAAGCGAACCGCGGGCATGGTCATCCGATGCCGAGCTGGCTCCGCACCTCATCCCAGGGCACAGCCGCTTCGGGGTTGTCGCGATGGGTCGCCCAGCGCCGGTCGAGCTCGGCGCAGAGGGCAGGGTCCACCGGCAGCGCCCCATCTCGGAACTGGTCATCGAGGCTGTCCCAGAGGGCGATCGCGAGTGCCAGCCGCTCATTCAGGGGCAGTTGCAGCAGGTCAGACATGGGCGTCATCGCCACTCCTCCCGGCAAGAAGTCCACCGTAAGCGCGGTCGAAGCCGGGCAATGGGACTGGAGAGATGGATGCCCATGAGCCAGGTGGTCAAGCGGGTCATCGGCGCCGAGTTCACTGACGTTCAATGCCGAACAACCAATGCCTTCCGACTCAGCTCGATGAGGACATGGGTTT
>NZ_JAHLZB010000030.1:0-25114 GCF_025128255.1 Synechococcus sp. CS-205 | reverse complement strand
TAATGGCATGTATCGCCTCTGAGAGGCGCCCCACGCCGCTCATTTCATCGGGACTGAGTTTGGCTACATGCTGAGATGATCACGGCGCAGGCATCTCTGGATCAGAGGCTGGCCCGAGCAATAGCTTTTTCAGGAGGCCCGATGTAGACGCAGTCGGTGCCGTCGGTGGCACGCTCGATCGCGAACTGGGCCGCCGCCTCCAGGCCCATGTCGCAGATGTCGGTCACGGTGAGCACATTGGTGCCCCGCTCCCGGCAGACCTTCACCCCCTCGCGCGGCACCTGCCAGCCGCCGATCCCCAGCTGCACCAGGTTCGGCGCGGGTGCATTGGCCATGTTGGTGGCATGGAACCAGGGACAGGTGTGCATCCGCTCGTCGAGGTCGATCTCCTGGGTGTCGACGTGGCGATCGAAGTGGATGATCCCCACCTTCTTGTCGCCCAGGTGGCGGCACACCCCCCGCACGGTGGGGAAGCCGATCGAATGATCGCCACCGAGGATGATCGGGAAAGCTCCACTGGCGAACACATGAGCCACGCCCTTGGAGATCTGATCGAAACTCTTCTCGTTGTTGGCGGGAATCGTGAAGATGTCGCCGACATCGCAGAGCTTGATCGACTCACGCAGGTCCACCCCCATCTCGTAGTTGTAGGGGGTGTAGAGGGCGGAAATGCGGCGGATGCCCTGGGGCCCGAAGCGGGTGCCGGGGCGGTAGGTGGTGCCGGAATCGTGGGGTACCCCCAGGATCGCCACATCAAACTCGCCGACGCGGTTCACGTCTTCGATGTAGGGCGCCTTCATGAAGGTGTTGATGCCCGCGTAATGGGGCAGCTCGCCACGCGAGAAGGTGGAGATGCGCCGATCGACGATGCTCTCGGCGGCCTCCAGGCCATAGCGCAGCCCCTGATCCACCTCCTGCTGCCAGCCGGTGAGGGGGAGGCGGCCCTCCTTCTCAAGCGCTTCGGCGCCCTGACGGCCAGCAGGTGTGTCCTGGGTACGCCGGTCAAAGGCCCCTTCTGGGCCTGGTGATGCTGTCATGGCACAACACGGAGGTGGGGGTTGCGGTCTCCCGGGCTTTTATCCCTCCGTGCAACCGGGTGACCCCGGTGAGCTTCTCTCGGACCAGACGCTGCAACCGGCTCGCCAAGGCGAACTGATGCCAACCGGAACCCTAGAAACTGCTTCCGCCGTCAAACCATCACCCCGGCGCCGCGGCGGCGATGTGGCCACCGCTACCGGGGAGTGGACCGGCGATCGAGGCAGGTGATCAGGCCATAGCGGCAGGCCAGCCGGCAGGTCTGCCCGGGGGCAAGCTCCAGCCGCCGCTCACCGCTGAGCAGGGCGCCCCGAGGTGCCGTCCAGGGCTCCAGGCAGACCATCGACCGGGGGGGATCGCTCCAGACCACCGCCAGATCGAAGGGGGCCTCGGCCTGGAGCTCCAGCGCCACCCCCGCCTGACGGTCCAGCAAGCGCACCGGACCACCGGGCTCCGCCAGCAGGTCAATGCCCTGCTCCAGCTGCTCCAGCAGAGGAGCGGTGGCGGCGGGCGCCATGGTGCCGTGATCGAAGCAGTGGTCCGGCAGCCCCTCCAGCGCCGCCGCCGCCAGGGAGGACACGGCGAAGTAAGGATGCAAGCCAAGGGCAAATGGCAGCGGCACCGGCCCGGGGTTGTGCACCAGCACGGCGATCGCCAAGGCCCCCGGCTCAGGGCGCAGCTCCAGCTGCAGCCGGAAGGAGAAGGGGAACATCGCCTGAGTGGCGGAGCTGTCGGCAAGGGTCAGGCCCACACCATCGCCGCCTTTCAGCTCCTCCAGCTCCCAGGCCAGATCGCGGGCGAAGCCGTGCTGCCTGAGGGTGAAGCAGCCCTGGGGCAGCGGCAGCTGATCGCCCGGCAGGTTGCCGCAGATCGGGAACAGCACCGGCATGCCGCCCCGCACGGAGAGGGCCGGATCAGCGAAGCGGGCCTCATCGAGGTAGAGCAGCTCGCGCCCATTGCAGCGCCAGCCACTGAGCAAGCCGCCCCGCTCCGGCACCAGCCGCAGGAGATCACCACCGGCAGCAGCGCTGAATTCCCAGTGCGGGTAGGGCGTGGTGCGGTGGGTCAGGGGCATGGGGGATCAGGCCTCAGGCAGAGTTGAGAGCCACTCCAGCAGGGCGGCGTTCACCTGCTCGGGCACTTCATCGTGGGGGCAGTGGCCGGCGTCGAGCACCACTTCGGTGGTGGCGGCCGGAGCGTGCCTCTGGAAAGCGGCGCGTCGTCCGGCGGCGTTGATCCAGGGGTCGCGGATGCCCCAGAGCAACAGCAGGGGAGAGCGGAGCTGGGCAAAGAGCTGATCGAGGGGCTGGCCGCGGGGAATGTCGAAGACGGTGCGGAACACCCCGAAGGCCCCCGGGTCCAGTGACGGCCGCCGGATCGCCTCCACCAGCTCGTCGTTCACGTTGGTGCGATCGATGTAGACCTGGTTCAGGGTTCGCCGGATCGTGGCGGGGCGCCGCAGGTTCTCGAACAGCAGCCGCTGCAGCACAGGGCTGCGCAACAGGGCGCCGCCGATCGTTCGCTTGGCGATGGCGCCCCAGCCCTTCGGCTCGGCCTGCTCATCGCTGAAGGGACCGGCGGCATTGATCAGCACCACACCGGCCGCCTCGCGGCCCAGGGCCACCCCCGCCGCCAGGGCCGCGAATCCACCGAGGGAGTTGCCCACCAGCACCGTCGGTCGCCCGATCCTCTCGCGCACGTAGGCCACGAGCTGATCACGCCACAGCCCCCCTCCGTAGGGCAGACCCTCCGGCTTGGCACTGCGCCCGAAGCCCAGCAGGTCGATGGCGTGCACCTCATGGCGCTCACCCAGCACCGGAATGTTGTAGCGCCAGTGGTCGGTGGAGGCCCCGAAACCATGCACCAGCAGCAGAGCAGGCCCCTCGGGCTTCGGCGGTCGGCTGGCCAGGGCATGGACCCCATGACCGCCATGGGTCCAGGACTCGAGGCGGAGGCCGATCAACGCAGGAGTGGCTTGGTCGTCGATGCTAGGGATCACTTCGGGGGGTTCGCTCCGTGCTCGACTGGTCCAGCCTGCTGCCGGGAACGGCCCTGTGGGCACTGGCGTTGTATCTGCCGCTCTCGGTACCGCTCACCCGGCTGGATGAGGCCCTCGCCATGGGGCCGCTTCCGGAAGGGCTGCGGCAGATCGTGCTGGTGTTGAGCAGCGTGCTGCTGGCCTTTGCTGTGGGGGGGATCACCCAGCTGGGGCTGAGCTGGGCTCTGAGCCCCAGCTGGGCCGCCAGCCTGGGACTGATGGCGGTGCTGGCCGGAGCCTTCTGGAGCCTGGCCTCGCGCCGCGATCAGAGCTGAGTCGCACCAGCAGAGCAGCACCGGAAGGCAAGGCTCTGAAGCTCAGGCAGGCTGTTCGGCCAGGTTCTCTTCGCGACTGAGCACCACCCGCAGCAGGATCGGTGAAAGGAAGGTGGTGCCGATCACCATCAGCAGGATCGCAGCCTCCAGAGGCGGGGTGAGCAGGCCGGCCTGGGTGCCCAGTCCCAGGAAAATCAGGCCGACTTCACCGCGGGGCATCATGCCCAGACCCACCACCAGGCGATTGGTCTTCTCCTTGCTGAAGTAGGTCCAGCCGGAGGCCACCTTGCCGATGATCGCCACCACCAGCAGAAAGGCGGCCATCACCAGGCCGGGGCGGTTGGTCGGATCCATCGGATTGAGCACCGTGAGATCCATGCTGGTGCCGATCAGCACGAAGAAGATGGTGGCGAACAACGACACCAGCGGCTTCACGGTTTCCTGAATCGCATGGGTGTGGCGGGAGCCACTCAGGATCAGACCGGCGGCAAAGGCTCCCAGTGCCGCCTCAAGGCCGATGGCCTGGGCAGCGAAGCAGCAGAGGCAGAGCACCACGAAGGAGGCCACCACCACTTCCCCGGGTGCTTTGAGCAGATCAAGCAGCCAGTCGAAGGCCGGGGCAGCGGTGCGGCTGAGGAACAGGGAAAGGGCCACGAACATGGCCGCGGCGACCAGCAGCTTGAGGATCGGGCCGATTTCCAGGGCCCCGCCGCCGGCCACGGCCACCACCACCGCCAGGATCACGATGCCAAGGATGTCATCGAGCACGGCGGCCCCGATCACCGTCTGGCCTTCGCGGGTCTTGAGATATTTGAGCTCGCCGAAGACGCTGGCGGTGATGCCGATGCTGGTGGCGGTCATCGCTGCGCCGGCAAAGATCGCCGGAATCAGGGGCACGTGGAAGAGATAGAGAAGTCCGAAGGTGCCCAGGGCAAAGGGCAGGGCCACCCCGGTGCAGGCCACGGTGGTGGCCTGCGCTCCAACCGCCACGAGCTCATCGAGCTCGCTCTCCAGGCCCGTGAGGAAAAGCAGCGCGAACAGACCCAGGGTGGCCACCGACTGCAGGTTGGGGAACGTCTCGATGTAGATCGACTGGACCGTCTCCGCCGGCAAGGACGAGAGAGAGGCGACGGTGGAGGTGAACCAGTTGCTGAGCTCCGCCCCGGTGTCGGGGGGAAGGATCAGGTGCAGGCCAGAGAGTCCGATCAGCACCCCCGCCACCAGCTCACCGAGGATCGTGGGGAGCTGCAGCCGCACCATCAGCTCGGCCAGGGTGCGAGCGGCCAGGAAAATCAACAGGAAACGGCCCACCCCGATCAGGGTTTCGGCCACCTCCGCGTTGTGGTTGCCGATTTCGAGCAGCAGGGTCGGGAAGGTCATGCAGGCCGGGGATGCGGCACTTCAATGAAGTTGGCCGCGACGTTAGACGGGATCAACAACGGTGATGGGAATCCGTCCAGACCGATCTCCAGCCACCATCAGTGAATTCACACCGAATGGCCGCCGGAGCAACCCGTTCCGGACTGGGCCACACTGGTTCGGCGCACGGATCGGACCGGCATCGCATTTCAGAGCCGACCGCTGTTCAGCTTCGCCGCTCAACCCCCTTCGTACCGCCGCCATGACCGACGCTTCGCCCAGCCAGCTGAGGCTGCCCACTCCGGGGTGCTTTGCCGACCCTGATCGCAGCGGCCTCACGGCCGATGGCGTCTTCGACGGCATGACCGAGCACCTCTTCTACACGCTCGGCAAGCTCGCCCCCACCGCCAGCCACCACGACCTCTACGTGGCCCTGAGCTACGCGGTGCGCGACAGGCTGATGACCCGCTACCTGGCAGGGATCGAGGCGATTTCGGCCACCCCCACCCGCGTGGTGGCGTACCTCTCGGCAGAATTCCTGATCGGACCTCAGCTGGGCAACAACCTGCTGATGCTCGGCATCCAGGATGAAGCCAGCGAAGCCCTCCGCCGCTTCGGGATCGATTCGCTCGAGGAGATTCTCGAGGTGGAAGAGGAACCGGGCCTGGGCAACGGCGGCCTCGGGCGCCTGGCGGCCTGCTACCTCGAATCCCTCGCCAGCCTGGAGATTCCCGCCACCGGTTACGGCATCCGCTACGAATTCGGAATCTTCGACCAGCTGATCCGCGATGGCTGGCAGGTGGAGATCACCGACAAATGGCTCAAGAGCGGCTGGCCCTGGGAGCTGCCGCGCCCCGACCAGGCCTGCTTCGTGGGCTTCGGCGGCCGCACCGAGAGCTATCGCGACAGCGAAGGCGATTACCGGGTGCGTTGGATTCCGTCTGAGCACGCCATCGGCGTTCCCCACGACGTGCCGGTGCTCGGCTACCGGGTGAACACCTGCGATCGCCTGCGGCTCTGGCAGGCGGAAGCCTCCGAGAGCTTCGATTTCTACGCCTTCAACATCGGCGATTACTACGGAGCCGTGGAGGAGAAGGTGGGCTCCGAAACCCTCTCCAAAGTGCTGTACCCCAACGACGGCACCGATGAGGGCCGGCGCCTGCGGCTCAAGCAGCAGCACTTCTTCGTGAGCTGCTCCCTGCAGGACATGCTGCGCAGTCTGGAACTGCGTGATCTGCCGATCAGCGACTTCCCCGACCATTGGTCGGTGCAGCTGAACGACACGCATCCAGCCATCGCCGTGGCCGAACTGATGCGGCTGCTGATCGACCACAAGCATCTGAGCTGGGATGCCGCCTGGGACATCACCACCCGCTCGCTGGCCTACACCAACCACACCCTGCTGCCGGAAGCCCTGGAGAAATGGGGGCTGGATCTGTTCGGCTCACTCCTGCCGCGGCACCTGGAACTGATCTTCGAGATCAACCGCCGCTTCCTGCAGTCGGTGCGCCTGAAGTATCCGGGCAACGACGCGATGCTGCGCAGTGTCTCGATCATCGACGAGACCAATGGCAAGGCGGTTCGGATGGCCCACCTGGCCACCGTGGCGTCCCACCATGTCAATGGCGTGGCCGCCCTGCACAGCGAGCTGGTGCGCACTCAGCTCTTCCCCGAATTCGCCGCCCTCTGGCCCGAGAAGTTCACCAACGTCACCAACGGCGTCACCCCCAGGCGCTGGATCGCCCTCGCCAACCCACTTCTGCGCGAGCTGCTCGATGAGGTGATCGGCCAGGACTGGGTGTGCAACCTCGATGAACTGCGCCGATTGGAGGCCTTCCAGAACGACAGCGCATTCCTGGAGCGCTGGGGAGAGACCAAACTGGCCGTGAAGCGTCAGCTGGCCCACTACATCCACCGCCAGAGCGGCCTTCTGGTGGATCCCTCCTCCCTGTTTGACGTGCAGGTGAAGCGGATTCATGAGTACAAGCGCCAACACCTCAATGCGCTGCAGGTGATCGCTCAGTACCTGCGCATCAAGAACGGGCTCGGCGACGACCTCGCCCCCCGCACCGTGATCTTCGGAGGGAAGGCGGCTCCGGGCTATTACATGGCCAAGCTGATCATCCGCTTCATCAACGGCATCGCCGAGACGGTGAATGCCGACCCCGACATGGACGGCCGCCTGCGGGTGGTGTTCCTGGCCGATTACAACGTCACACTCGGCCAACGGGTGTATCCGGCCTCGGACCTCTCGGAGCAGATCTCCACCGCCGGACTGGAGGCCTCAGGCACGGGCAACATGAAATTCGCCATGAACGGGGCACTCACGATCGGCACCCTCGATGGGGCCAACGTGGAGATCCGCGAGCAGGTGGGCGCCGAGAACTTCTTCCTGTTCGGTCACACCACCGATGGCATCGAGGCCGTGCGCGCGCAGGGGTACCGCCCCTGGGAGCTGATCGCCAGCATCCCTGAACTGCCGGAGGTGCTGCAGCTGGTGGAGCAGGGGCACTTCAGCAATGGCGACACTGAACTGTTCAAGCCCCTGCTGGAAAACCTCACCGGCCGCGATCCCTACTACGTGATGGCCGACTTCAGCGACTACATGCGCGCCCAGCAGGCGGTCAGCCAGACGTGGGGTGACCGCACCACCTGGAACCGCATGTCGCTGCTCAACACGGCGCGCACGGGATTCTTCAGCAGCGATCGCTCGATTCGCGACTACGCCGAGAGGATCTGGCAGGCAGAACCGTTCCCGGTCACGATCAGCTGCGAAATCGACGAACCGTGAGATTGACTGACCCCCTCAGGGCCTGTGGTCAGGCAGGTCGGGGGTCTGGTGCAGCAGACGGTTCAGCCGCAGGCGGTCGGCATTGAGGGGGTCGGGAGCCAGCTCACCGGCCACCTCGCGGAATTTCTGCTCCACATCCTCGGGGACGCGCACATCGAAGATCCGCTCCATCAGGGCTTCGATCGAGAACAGGTGGGCGTTGATGTTCTCCAGATCACCGATCGCCTGCTGGAGGTTGTCCTCTTCAGCGGGCGCAGCGGCACTTGCCGGGGACGCAGCAGCCGGGGGAGCAGTGGCCGGCTCAGCCTCTCCATCCCCCTGGGACTTCTGCAGCTCTTCAAGCACCCGTCCAGCCAGGGTGCGGAACGACTGCAGGGCCGCCCAGTTCAGTTCCTGCTGCTGCCGCAGTGTGGGATTCTCCCGGATCAATCGGTCGTGTTCCCGATAGAACCGCTGGCAGTCAGGGCATTGGCAGGGCTCTTCGGGCACCGCGCTCCCTTGGTTCCTTGACGCCCATCATGGCATTGGATGTCCTGGGCCGCCGCTCCTGGCTCGAGCAGCCTCAGGCCAGGCGATCGAAGGGCCCGAGCAGGTCCAGCTGATCGTCGTCCCCGCCGTCGCCATCCTCGCCATCGTCCTGAAGGCTGGGCAGGGGGATTTCGATCGAGCTCACCAGCTGGATCACATCGCGCAGGCGCATCGAATCGGCAAACCAGCCCATGGCCTGCTCCATGTCGCCCCGTTGTTCCGCCTCCACCGACTGCTCCTGGTGGACTTCAGCCAGCAAGGCCAGCCAGCAGAGGCAGCGGGCCTGGACCACGGAGAGATCGAGCTCATCGGGCTGGCTGCGGGCGATCCGCTCGCCCTCCTGCTGAACCAGCAAGCGAAGACGCAGATCGTGAAGCTCGTTCATGCAGGATTCACGGCCACTTCCACGCTAGCCACGGAGCCCTGTTTGGGAAGGGCACCACCGGTAGCGTTCCATACCACCTGGCGGGACGGGGCTGGCGGGACTCGAACCCACGACCTACGGTTTAGGAAACCGTCGCTCTATCCGGCTGAGCTACAGCCCCAACGGATCCATTATCGGGCTCAGCCCCCCCGACCTACAGTCGGCTCCGAAAGCAGGCGAGGTGGTCGCGATCGAAGGGGTGACGCCGGCTTCGGCGGGTGGATCCGGCTTCGGTTGAGGAAAGTCCGGGCTCCCCAATGGCCAGGCTTGCTGGGTAACGCCCAGTGCGGGTGACCGTGAGGAGAGTGCCACAGAAACACACCGCCGATGGCCGGGGCCTGGCCCCGCGCACAGGCAAGGGTGCAAGGGTGCGGTAAGAGCGCACCAGCAGCATCGAGAGGTGCTGGCTCGGTAAACCCCGGCTGGGAGCAAGGCCCAGGGACAACGGTTGGCCATGACACCCGTCCCGACACACGTGCGCCGCTCGAGGCCGTCGGTAACGGCGGTCCCAGACAGATGGCCACCCCGGTCCGCCCCGGCGGGCCGGAACAGAACCCGGCTTATGTCCTGCTTTCACCCCTTCGGGCCTCCGCAGTGAGGCCCCTGGCCCTCCGCGAAGCCCCCTTGCCCCTGAGTGACGAGCGCCGCCGCCGCCTGGTGCAGTTCCTCGCGGACCTCGGACTGGCGGAGGCCCTGCCCCCCGATCTCGACCTCGCTCCGATCGAGGAGGCGCTCACCCACAGCTCAGCGGGGCGCCCGATCGACCACGAGCGGCTGGAATTCCTCGGCGATGCCGTGCTCAGGCTGGCGGCCGCGGAATTTCTCGAGCGGCACCACAGCAGCATGGGTGTCGGCCAGCGCTCGGCCCTGCGGGCCCAGCTGGTGAGCGATCGCTGGCTGGCGGAACTGGGACAGCGCTGCGGAATCGAGACGGTGGTCCGGCTCGGCCCCCTGGCCGTGGGGGACAGCGCAGCCCGGCGGACCATCCGCGCCGAGATCTGCGAGGCCTTGATCGGGGGGCTCTACGAGGCCACCGGCAGCCTCGAGCCGATCCACTCCTGGCTCACCCGGCACTGGCAGCGGAGCACGGAGGAACTGTTGGCCGATCCCCACCGCCACAACTGGAAGACGGGTCTGCAGGAATGGAGCCAGGCCCGGGGGCTCGGCCTGCCCAGCTATCACTGCGAGGAACGCAGCCGACGCCACGGCGATCCCCGCCGCTTCCACTGCAGCGTGCAGCTGGGCGGGCAACCTGCGGGGGAAGGCTGGGGAGGCTCCCGCCGCGACGCCGAGCAGCAGGCGGCCCGCTCGGCCCTGGCGCAGGCGCAGGAGATCAGCTCGCTTCCAGGGTCTTCAGAGGCATCGTGACCAGCTTGTCCCAGTTGCCCCCCTCGAACAACACTGCCGCCTGGCTGCCACTGATGCGCTGCACGAAGCCGCGGTAGCCGTTGTAGATCGAGCGCACATCCCGGACCACGACGGTGGTGCCTGGCAGCACTGGAGCCGCCCCTGCCGGTGCATCCACGGGGGAGGAATCAGCCGCGGCCATGGGGGCTCCACACAAGATGCATCCATTATCGAGTCGATCGGCAGGATGGGGGGCAGATGGGTGGCCGGGCCGCCGATGGTGGGCGAATGGTGAACGAACAGGACGACCCCGAGGCATGGCTGGTGGTGGGGAAGGTGGTGGCGGCCCAGGGGCTGCAGGGGGAACTGAGGGTGTTGCCCCGCACCGACTTTCCCGAACGCTTCACCCGGGCGGGCCGGCGCTGGCTGCGCCGCTCCCAGGAGTCGCCACGCGCCGTGCGCCTGCTCTCGGGTCGCCAGCTGCCTGGCCGCGAGTTGTTCGTGGTGCGCCTGGAAGGGGTCGGCACCCGGGAAGAGGCAGAAGCCCTGGTGCATCACGACCTGCTGGTGGAGGCCGGCGACCGGCCCCGCCTGCAGGAGGGGGAATTCCATCTGCTCGACCTGCAGGGGCTGCAGGTGCGGCTGGCCCCCAGGGGTGAGGTGATCGGCACCGTGGTGGATCTGATCCATGCCGGCAACGACCTGCTGGAGGTGGAGCTCAGCGGCGAGCCGGCCCGGCGGGCGCTGATTCCCTTCGTGGAGGCGATCGTGCCGCGGGTGGACATCGCCGGCGGCTGGCTGGAGATCACGCCACCGCCGGGGCTCCTCGACACCTGAGGCTGGGGCTGACCGCTGGCGCTCCAGGACGTTCCCCATAGGATTCGCTCCAGCACTGCCCTCTTTGAGGTGGATCCGACGATGAGCCCAGCGTCCTCCCTCGTGCCCGTGATCCTCTGCGGCGGCACCGGCACCCGCCTCTGGCCGCTGTCGCGAGCCAGTTATCCCAAGCAGTACTGGCCCCTGGCCGGCAGCAGCGAGGAGACCCTGCTGCAGCAGACCCAGTTGCGGCTCGAGGGGCTGAACCAGCTGGCCGCACCCCTGCTGATCTGCAATGAGGACCACCGCTTCATCGTGGCCGAGCAGATGCGCCAGATCGGCGTTGAACCTGGCGCGATCCTGCTTGAGCCCCTCGGGCGCAACACGGCGCCGGCCATCGCCGTCGCCGCCCTGCATGCCACGAGCCAGGGTGAGGATCCCCTGCTGCTGGTACTGGCCGCCGACCACGTCATCCAGGACGGCGCGCGCTTCCGCGCCACCGTCGAGGCCGGCCGCGCCACCGCCGAGGGCGGGCTGCTGGTGACCTTCGGCATCGTCCCCACCGCACCGGAAACCGGCTACGGGTACATCGAGGCGGTGGAACCCCTGCCCCAGGCCACCCCTGGGGCAGGCGAGCCGACGATCCCGGTGCCCACCCCGATCGCCCGCTTCGTGGAGAAGCCCGATGCGGCCACGGCCGAGGCCTTCCTTTCCAGCGGCCGCTTCACCTGGAACAGCGGCATGTTCCTGTTCCGCGCCAGCGCCATCCTCGCCGAGCTGGAGCGGCTGGCGCCGGAGGTGGTGAGCTGCTGCCGCGCCGCCATCGACCACGACAGTGCCGACCTCGACTTCCTGCGCCTGGAGCGGGAATCCTTCGCGAACTGCCCCAATGTCGCCATCGACGTGGCGGTGATGGAGCGCACGGGCCTGGGCGCCGTGCTGCCCCTGGAGGCGGGCTGGAGCGATGTGGGCAGCTGGAGTGCCCTCTGGGACACGGGCACCCGCGATGGCGACGGCAACGTCCTGCGCGGCCGGGTGATCAACGAGGGTTCGCGCAACTGCTACCTGCGCAGCGAGCACCGTCTTGTGGTGGGTCTGGGGGTGGAGGATCTGGTGGTGGTCGAAACCGATGACGC
Source organism: Synechococcus sp. CS-205 (assembly GCF_025128255.1). Lineage (NCBI taxonomy): Bacteria > Bacillati > Cyanobacteriota > Cyanophyceae > Synechococcales > Synechococcaceae > Synechococcus > Synechococcus sp. CS-205. The sequence continues at coordinate 13,365 of NZ_JAHLZB010000030.1, read as the reverse complement.
GGTGCTGGTGGCCCACCGCGACCGCGCCCAGGAGGTCAAGACCATCGTGAACCGCCTCGCCGCCAGCGGCAGCCCCGAGGGCAAGGCCCACCGCCGCATCTACCGCCCCTGGGGCTCCTACGACAGCATCGTCGAGGGCAGCCGCTGGCAGGTGAAGAAGATCATGGTCAACCCCGGCGCCAGCCTCTCGCTGCAGTTGCACCACCACCGCGCCGAGCACTGGGTGGTGGTGCAGGGCACGGCCCTGGTGGAGAAGGACGGCGTCGAGGAGCTGGTGGGGGAGAACCAGAGCACCTACATCCCCCTCGGCGCCAGGCACCGGCTCACCAATCCGGGCAAGATTCCCGTGGAGATGATCGAGGTGCAGAGCGGCCCCTACCTCGGCGAAGACGACATCGTCCGCTTCCAGGACCGCTACGGACGCTCGGACATCAGCCTTCCGGTGCGCTGAGCAGCCCGCACGGTTCCGATCAGGGCCGCCTCGGGGAATCCGGCCGAACGCACGGCCAGCAGGGCCGCCTCTGCTTCGGACTCCGGCATTGACGCCAGCAGCGGCCCACAGGTCTGGGGGTCGATCAGCAGCTCCCGCAGGGGGGAGGTGAGAGCCCCTGCCTGAACCCTGCCGCTCTCCAGCTCCGCCCAGGCGCTGCGGTTGGCGGACGCCAGGCTGCTGGCGAAGCCCCGCTCCAGCAGCTCCAGCGCCCCGGGGAAGGCAGGCAGGGCCTCTGGCTCCAGTTCCACCCGCAGGGGAGCCGCCGCGGCCTGCAGCATCTCGCCGAGGTGCCCCAGCAGCCCGAACCCCGTCACATCGGTGCAGGCACGGCAGCCATGGGCGGCCAGCAGCTCCACCAGCGGCTGCTGGCTCTGGGCCATCACCTCCAGGGCTCCATCGATCCACTCCGGCTCCGCCGCACCGGCCATGGCTCCCGCAAACAGCACGCCGCTGCCGATCGGGCGGCTGAGCAGCAACCGATCACCGGCAGCCAGATCACCCTTGGCCCAGAAGCGGCCTGGCTCAGAGCGGCCGGTCACGCTCAGGGCGAGGCTGAGACCCTCGGCGGCGGTGTGCTGCTCCAGAGTGTGCCCCCCCACCAGCCGGGCACCGAGCGGATCGAGCACGGAGCGCACCCCGGCCAGGGTCTGCAGCAACCACTCCTCCTGCAGCGCCGGCGTTCCGCGCGGCAGGGTCACCAGGGCCTGAACACTCTCCACCCGGGCGCCACAGGCCCAGAGGTCGGAGCAGGCATGCAGGGCCGTGAGCCGCCCGTTCAGCCAGTCGTCGCCCACCAGGGCGGGAAAGCCATCGAGGCTCTGCAGCACCAGTCCTTCATCCAGACAACCGCCGATCACAGCGGCGTCGTCACCCCCTGGCGGAGCCTGATCCGCCGGCCACCCGGCTGCAGCAGTCAAAGCCAGTCGCTCCAGCGCGCCCCGCAGGGGAGCGGCACCCAGCTTGGCGGCGCAGCCGCGGCAGGGGCTCTCCTCGGCCATGGCGGCCAGGGACTGGAAGCGGATGATGAAGCGGCGGTCGATCCAGGCCTTCCACCACCACAGCCAGCGGGAGGGACCCAGGCAGAGCGGCCCCCAGAGGGCCAGGGCGCGGGGGTGACCATCAACGGCTCCGCCATCCCCCAGCAGCTGCAGGGCACGGCGCGGGGGGTGCCAGCGTCGCAGGGGTTCACCGCTCAGGGAGCGACGCAGGTTGGCCGCCAGCAACGGGGCCACCCGCACCGCCCAGACCCCACTGGGGGGACGTGGCTCCGAGCGCACCAGACCGCAGTCACCACAGGCGAACACGCCGGGCTGGCCCTCCACCTCCAGAGTGGCCTGGGTGAGGACCCGGCCCGTGGCCTGGTCCGAGGGCAGGCCGCTGGCCGCCAGCCAGCGCGGAGCCCGGCTGCCGGTGCAGCGCACCAGGGCACCCGGAGCATCGGCCGGGGCACCGGCGTCAGCTCCGGGGTCCGGGTTCTGCAAGGGCACGCCCGCCGCCGCCAGCATCCGCTCGCCGGCCCGGTTGGCCGCCGGCGAGCCCAGGGCCAGGCGGTCACCGCGTCGCAGCAGCTCCACCCGCTGGCCCCGGGCCTTCAGCGCCAGGGCCACCTCCACCCCGGCCGCCCCCCCGCCCAGCACCCGGCTGGCGGCAGCGCCGGGCACCAGCGACTCCGACCAGGCCAGGAACGGCTCCAGCGGCTTGATCGCCATCCCGCCGGAGCCTGGGGTGACGGCCCCCACATCCAGGCTGAGCCGGTCCCAGCGCAACGGGGGACGGCCAGCCAGCCGCAGCTCACGTTTGGCCGGATCGAGGCCGGTGATCTCAGCTCGCACGAACCGAACACCAGCCCGGTCGCAGAGGCGACGCAGATCGATGGACGCCTCACGACGGCTGAAGAGCCCGGCGATCAGGCCCGGCACCATGCCGCTGTAGAGCGCGGTGCCGGTGCGGCTGACCAGGGTGATCAGCACCCCCCGGGGCGGCCCCTCCATCGCCCAGCGGCGCAGCAGCAGGGCATGGCTGTGGCCACCCCCGGCCAGGATCAGGTGCTGCCGGAGTGTGTCTTCAGTCCCCACGTGGCCCATAGCCCAGGGGATTGGCACTCTGCCAGGCCCAGCCATCGCGGCAGATGGTGTCAAGGTCGCGGCGGGTGCGCCAGGCCAGGCGTTGTCCCGCCAGCGACGGATCCGCCACCGTGGCCGCCACATCCCCTGGCCTCCTGGGCACCAGCTCACAGGGAACGGGGCTGCCGCAGGCCCGCTCGAAGGCGGCCACCACCTCCAGAACCGAATGGCCCCGGCCACTGCCCAGGTTGAGGGTTAGCAGCTGGGGAGGCTCCCCCAGCAGCACCTCCAGGGCCGCCCGGTGCCCCTCCGCCAGGTCCATCACGTGGATGTAGTCGCGGACGCCGGTGCCGTCGGGGGTGGGCCAGTCGGAACCGAAGACCTGCAGCCGCGGCCGGCGCCCCACCGCCACCTGGGTCAGGAAGGGGAAGAGGTTGTTGGGGATCCCGCCTGGATCCTCACCGATGCGGCCGCTGGGGTGGGCACCGACGGGGTTGAAGTAGCGCAACCGTGCCACCCGCCAGCCCGGCTCGCTGGCGCAGACATCCGCCAGCATCTGCTCGACCGCCGCCTTGGTGTAGCCGTAGGGGTTCACAGGAGCCACCCGGGCGGTCTCGGCAATCGGCACCGTTTCGGGGGCGCCGTAGAGGGTGGCACTGCTGCTGAACACGATCGTGCGGCAGCCGGCCCGGGCCATGGCAGCCAGCAGAGCGCGGCTGCCGCAGAGGTTCACGTCCCAGTAGCGCAGGGGATCGGCCACCGATTCGCCCACGGCCTTGAGGCCGGCGAAGTGGACCACCGCCTCGATCGGTGCCGCGGCGAAGGCCCGCTCCAAATCCTGGGGGCGGCGCAGATCGCCTTCGACCAGCCGCAGCCGCTGCCCGGATGCAGGCCCCGCCAGCTCCCGGACGCGCCGCAGCGCTTCAGGGGAACTGTTGGAGAAGTCATCGAGCACCACCAGCTCGTGGCCCGCCTCCAGCAGCACCAGGCAGGTGTGGCTTCCGATGAAGCCGGCACCCCCGGTGATCAGCAGATGGCTCATGCCAGACGCAGATCCAGGGTGCGTTGTCCTGGGGCGGGGGCGGGCCATGGCCCGCCCCTGGGGCTCCAGTCGAGGGCGGGGGCGGAGTCGGGGCCGTCCTCCAGCCCGCTGACGGGCACGAAGGCGGTGCTCTCGGCGTCGGGTGCCCCGAGCACGAAGCGGTCGGGGGCCGAAGCCTGGCCGCCGATCTCCAGCTGCAACGGGAGATGGGGATCGATGCAGGGGTGCAGGGAGGGGTAGAGGCGGCTGTGGCGGTAGCGCAGGCCCAGCCAGCCATCGCCCAGTGGCAGCTCCCGGCCGTTCAGCCGCAGTGAACAGGACTGCAGGAACGCCGTATTGGCCTTGAACTCCAGTCGCTGCAGGGAACTGTCCACGAAGCGGCTGGTGCTGCCCCCCTGCACGGGGGTGTCACAGAGCAGCGGCCAGGGCTCCAGGGCCCGGCGGATCTCCAGCCGTGCCCCCTCCCGCTCCCAGCTCAGCAGCAGGGGGAAACGCCACTCCCAGATCGCGCGGTACGGCTCTGGTTCCAGCGGCAGGCCATCGAGGGCCAGCAGGTCGAGCAGCGCTTTGAGGTCGGACCAGATGGCGGAGGGCAACTGCATCGCATCGTGCAGACGCTCCCCGAAGGGCTCCAGCCGGGTGGGGCGATGGGCCGGATCCAGCAGGTGGGCCGCCAGGGCGCTCCAGAGCAGGGCGATGGCCGCGGTCCAGTCGGAGTCCGGGAGAGTTTCGATGGCGCGGAATTCGATCAGGCCCTGGCATCCGGCCGCCCAGGCAGGATTCCAGAACTTGTCGAAGCTGATCTCACTGCGGTGGGTGTTGCCGCTGCGGTCGGCATGGAGATGGCGCAGGGTCTCGCTGATCAGGATCCGCTGGTCCCCCTCGGGGAGGGATTCGATGGCCCGGTGGGCCAGGTTCAGGTCGAGGGCGCTGGCGCTGCCCTCATCGAGGCGGGGGGCCTGGGAGGCCGGTCCGACGGAACTGTTGCTGAACAGGTAGGAGAGGCTGGGATGCCGCTGCCAGAAGCGCAGAATCGCCACGAGCCAGGCCGGCCGCGAGAAGAAGGGGTTGGTCTCGAGGCTGGGGCCGCCCCAGAGCAGGTGGTTCCCGCCACCGGTGCCCTCCTGCCGATCGCCCACCTGCTTCCAGGTGCGCAGCCCCACCGCTGCCGAGGCTTCGGCCAGGGTGCGGATCCAGCCGCTGTAATCGGCCCAGCCGTGGCAGACCGGCAGATTCACTTCCAGCACGCCTGGATCGGCCGTCAGGCCGAGCACATTCCAGCGGCCATCGAGATCCGCGGGGAGAACTCCACTGAGCTCAGGCTGGCTCCAGCCTGAGCTGGCGGCTGCGATGAGTTGCAGGAGCTGCTCGAGGGGTTGGCGGGGCAGGGGAGGCAGAAACAGGTTCCAGCCACGGGGGCTGACCTCGAGGGTGAGCACCTGTCGCAGCACCCCTTCGGGGAAGTGCTGCAACGGCAGCCGCAACCCCGCCGGACCGCTGGCGGGCAGCAGCTCGCGCAGGGGTTTGTCCAGGGGCCAGCGGGCAGCCTGCCAGCCTTCGGGGAGGTCGGGCTCGTCGTCTGTCGGGGTGCTGTGGGAGAGGGGGACAGCCCAGACCTTCGAGCTGGGATCCAGGGGGTCCCTCAGCCGCAGGGGGTGAACGCGACAGCCGAGGGCCTTGCCGATCCCCTTGAGAAAGTCCTCCGCCTGCTTGGCGGGCAAAGGCGACGGAGCGGACTGATCGGCGGGGGCTGCGGCGAGAGCCTGCTGGGGCCAGTGCACCAGAGGGGTGCCGTCGAGGGCGGCGATCAGGCGCAGGGCCCAACGGGGGTTGACCTCGCCGTCGTAACGCTTGCCCGGGCAGTACATCAAGGTGCAGCCGGGCCAGACCCGACGCTGCAATTCGGCGGCCAGGCGCCGGGCATAGCGCAGCTTGGTGGGGCCATCGGCAGCCACCGACCACTCCGCCCCCTCGGGTTCGATCGGCACCACCGTGGGCTCACCGCCGAGGGTGAGCTGAATTCCCTCCGCGCTCAGGCGCCGCTCCGCTTCGGCGGCGGTGGCGGCCATCCAGCTGGGTTCCGCGCAGCGGGACCCGATGGGCTCCATGACAACCATCGAGTCAGCGGGAGCCCGGCTGGGCCGAGGGCAGCACGGTGCAGGCATTGATGGGCATCGATTCCACGTTCCAGATCCGTTCTGCATAGTCGCGGATCGAGCGGTCGCTGCTGAAAAAGCCGCAGCGGGCGGAATTGAGCAGCGACATGCGGCTCCAGCCGACAGGATCGAGCCAGGCGTCATCCACAGCGTTGTGGGCCCGGCGATAGTCGCCGATGTCGGCCATGACGCGGAAGGGATCGCTGCCGCAGAGGTTGGCCAGCAGGGGATGGAACAGATCGCGATCCCCCTCGCTGAAATGGCCTGAGCCGATCAGGTCGATTGCCTCCCTCGCGATCGGATCGTTCTCCAGCCAGGGCATCGGGTGATAACCGCCCCTGTTGATCGCCTCCAGCTGCTCGGCGGTGTGGCCGAACAGGAAGAAGTTCTCATGACCCACCAGGTCACGGATCTCGATGTTGGCGCCATCGAGGGTGCCGATCGTGACCGCGCCGTTCAGGGCCATCTTCATGTTGCCGGTGCCGGAGGCCTCCTTGCCCGCGGTGGAGATCTGCTCGGAGAGATCCACCGCCGGGTACACCTTCTGCCCCAGGCTGACGCTGAAGTTGGGCAGGAACACCACCCGCAGGCGGCCGTCCATGGCCGGATCCATGTTCACGATCTCGGCGATTCCGCCGATCAGGCGGATGATCAGCTTGGCGATGTAATAGCCCGGAGCCGCCTTGCCCCCGAAGATGAAGGTGCGCGGCGGCAGGTCCTCGCCGTTACGGATGCGCAGATAGCGCTCCACGATCTGCAGGGCCGCCAGATGCTGGCGCTTGTACTCGTGGATCCGCTTCACCTGCACATCGAACAGGGAGGAGGGATCCACCAGCACACCCAGCTGATGATGAATCAGGTTGGAGAGGCGTTGTTTGTTCAGATCACGCATGCCGCGCCAGCGCTCCAGGAACCCTCCGTCGTGGGCGTAGGACTCCAGGCGCGAGAGATCAGCGAGATCATGGCGCCAGCTGCTACCGATCGTCTCATCGAGCAGGCCCGAGAGGGATGGGTTGGCCACGGCGATCCAGCGCCTGGGGGTGACGCCGTTGGTGACGTTGATGAACTTCTCGGGCCACAGGTCCACGAACGGAGCGAAGAGGTCCTTACGCACCAGCTTGCTGTGCAGCTCGGCCACCCCGTTGACCCGATGGCTGCCCACGACCGCCAGGTTGGCCATGCGCACCTTGCGGTAGGGGCCTTCCTGGATCAGCGACATCCGCTCCAGCAGGGCCGGCTGACCTGGATGGCGGATGCGCACCATGCGCAGGAAGCGGGCATTGATCTCGTAGATGATCTCCAGCTGGCGTGGCAGCAGTTGCTCGAACAGATCGACACCCCAGGTCTCGAGGGCCTCCGGCAGCAGGGTGTGGTTGGTGTAGCTGACGCAGGCCGTGGTGATCGACCAGGCGGTGTCCCAGTCGACGCCGTGCTCATCGATCAGCAGCCGCATCAGTTCGGCCACGGCGATGGCCGGGTGGGTGTCGTTGAGCTGAACGGCGAATTTGGTGTGGAAGGCCGTCACGGGCAATCCCTGCCCTTTGAGGATGCGGAACATGTCCTGCAGGGAGCAGCTCACGAAGAAGATCTGCTGACTCAGGCGCAGTTGCTTGCCCTGGTCGGTCTCGTCATTCGGGTAGAGCACCTTCGAGAGGGTCTCCGAATTGATCTTCTGCAGCACCGCCCGGGTGTAGTCACCGGCGTTGAAGGAGGCGAAGTCGAAGGATTCCGGCGCCTGGGCCGACCAGAGCCGCAGGGTGTTGGCGGTATGGACGCCATAGCCCAGGATCGGCGTGTCGTAGGCCACCCCGATCACCGTGTGGCCTCCGATCGTGACCGGATAGGTCCATTCCGGGCGGATCACCTCCCAGGGATTGCCCTGGGCCAGCCAGGGATCGGTATTCTCCACCTGGCTGCCCCGCTGGATCTGCTGGCGGAAGATGCCGAATTCGTAGCGGATGCCGTAGCCGATCGCAGGCAGCTCGAGGCTGGCCATCGATTCCTGGAAACAGGCCGCCAGGCGGCCCAGGCCGCCGTTGCCGAGACCCGGTTCCGGCTCCTCGGCGATCAGCTCCATCAGGTCGAGGCCCAGGAGGCCGCAGGCCTGCTGGGCGACCTCACGCAGCCCGAGGTTGACCAGGTTGTTCTCCAGGTGAGGGCCGAGCAGGTATTCGGCGGAGAGGTAGGACACCGTTCGCACCCGGGTCTGGGTGTAGGCCTCGGCGGTGTCGACCCAGCTCTGCAGCAGCTGATCGCGCACGGCCATCGCCAGGGCGCAGTAGTAGTCGTGGTTGGTGGCCAGTGACGGGGACTTGGCCTGGGTGAAGAACAGATGCCGGCGCATCGCCTCGGCCAGAGCATGGCCGTCCAGCGAGGGCGACGCGCCGAGGTCGGTGGGAGGGACTGTGCTGGCTGCCATGGAGGCGGATCGGGACAACTCGTCCCTTCATGCTGCGGGAGCCCACCCCATCGCTGCTGGAACGGTTACCGATTCAGGTTCATTCCAGGTTCCCTGCAGGTTCGCCTCAGAAGTGCAGCAGGTTGGGCACGGTGTGGTCTTCGCTGAGCACATCGGCCGCAATCGACCATTGCATCTCGCTGGTGACCCCTGGAGGACCGCTGAAGGTGCCCATCACGGCCGCGGCCAGGTTGGGCTTGGAGGAGGTGGCCAGGGGGATGTAGCGATCGTCGATCGCCCCCATGCCGCTGGGGTCGAACCCACGCCAGCCGGCCCCCGGCAGGTACACCTCGGCCCAGGCATGCAGGTCGTAGCGCTCAGGCCTGGGCTCCACCAGGTGATACCCGCTCACGAAACGGGCCGGCAGCCCCACGCAGCGGCAGGCCTCAATCATCAGCACGGCCAGATCACGGCAGGAGCCCACCCGCTCCTTGAGCGTGCGGCCCGCGGGCCAGGCCGGACCCACGTGCCGCTGGGTGTACTTGACCCGGTCCTGGATCATCTCCACCAGCTGCTGCAGGAACATCAGCGCCCGCTGATCACTGCCCATCAGGGCCTCCTGGGCCAGCTCCACGGCGGCGGGATCGTGCTGGCCATTCGGGAGCCAGCCGTCAAGGCTGCCGAGCAGGTCGGCATTGAGATGACCGACCGGGTAGGGAAGGACCGGCTCGTTCTCCTCCAGGCAGACCTGCAGCAGGGGGGGCACCTGGGTCTCCACCTCGCACTGGGAGCGGATGTCGAAGGAATCGGTGGCACCACTGAACCGGGCCCGCAGGATGTCGTCGCCACTGGCGGCCACCAGGGGATGGAGGCGATGGGGGTCCGGGGAGAGGAACAGATCGAAGCTGAGCAACTTCTGGAAGCCATGGGCCCGGGGCTTGAGGCAGATCCGGTGGGAACCAAGCTGAACAGGCGCGCTGTAGCGGTAGCTGAGGGTGTGGGTTATGCGGGCGCGCATGCCGAGGACGCAGGAACGACGGTGCTGGGGGAGGGGCTGGAGTCGCCGGCCGCTGCAGTGTCTGCTGGCTCCACGATGGGAGAGGCCACCACGAAGTAATTCGCGTCGATCAGCCCATGCAGGTGGTTGAGATCGCTCTGGAAGCGGTCGATCGCTTCATGCAGCCCCTGGGCCACCAGCTCATCGATGCGCACATAGCTCCAGCTGGCGAGCATCCGACCGGTGAGGCACTCGAGATCATCGGGAGGGCCGGGCACTGGATTGCCGCGGATCACGCGCATGGACTTGCTCAGGCCCTCAAGGCAGTAGCGCACTGACCGGGGGAAGATGGGATCCAGTAGCAGGAATTCGGCCACGGCCTTGGGCGTGATCCCCTGCTGCTGCGACTGGCGGAACATCTGGTAAGCACCTGCCGAGCGCAGCAGAGAAATCCACTGCAGCTCGTCGAGCACACCACCCACCTCTTCGGGGCTGGGCAGCAGCAAGTAGTACTTGACGTCGAGGATGCGGCTGGTCTTGTCGGCCCGTTCCACCAGGCGCCCCAGCTTGCTGAACTGCCAGGACAGGTCGCGGCTCAGGGTGGCGTCGGTGATGCCATAGAACAGCTGACAGGATTTGCGGACCTCGTGGAGCTGCTCCTGATCGGGCAGCCGCCAGAAATGATCACTCTCGAGCAGGGTGAGATAGAGATCATTGATCTGCTCCCACATCTCGGTGGTGATCACTTCGCGGATCTGACGGCAGTTCTCCCGGGCCGCACTGATGCAATTGACGATGCTGCTGGGGTTGTCCTGCTCCTGGACCAGGAAGCGCACCACCTCCTGAGGCCCCCCTTTGGGGAAGATGCGATCGAAGAGCTCGCGGTCGCCGCTGGCGTCGATCAGGGGGAGCCAGGGCTCGGCACTGCCGGGTGGACAGTCGAGGGCCATGGCCTCGCTCACTTCCAGGAAGCGGGAGATGTTCTCCGCCCGCTCCACATAGCGGTTGATCCAGTAGAGCGCTTCAGCGACGCGACTCAGCATGTGCTTTCATCCACAATCCAGGTGTCCTTGCAGCCGCCGCCCTGGGAGGAGTTCACCACCAGGGAACCCCGGCGCAGCGCCACGCGGGTGAGTCCCCCCGGGCTGACCCAGGCTTTTCGGCCCCGCAGCACGTAAGGGCGCAGATCAACGTGACAGGGGTAGAGCTCTCCCTCGCTCAGGGAGGGCACGGTGGAGAGCTCCAGGGTGGGCTGGGCGATGAAGTTGCGGGGATCGGCCTTGATCTTGTCGGCGAACGAGAGAATCTCGGCCTGATCGGCATGGGGGCCGATCAGCATGCCGTAACCGCCGGCCTCCGCCACCGACTTGACCACCAGCTCACCGAGATGGGCGAGCACATAGGCCTGATCGTCGGGCCTGGAGCAGAGGTAGGTGGGAACATTCTCGATGATCGGCTCCTCTGCCAGGTAATAGCGGATCATCTCCGGCAGATAGGCATAGATCAGCTTGTCATCGGCCACACCCGTGCCGGGAGCGTTGGCGATCGCTACCCGCCCGGCCCGGTAGGCCTCCATCAGGCCGCGCACGCCCAGCATCGAATCGGGACGGAACACCGCAGGGTCGAGGAAGTCGTCGTCGATGCGGCGGTAGATCACATCGACAGGCTCGAGGCCGGAGGTGCTGCGCATCCACACCCGGTTGCTTTCACAGACCAGATCCCGGCCCTCCACCAGCTGGATGCCCATCTGCTGGGCCAGGTAGCTGTGCTCGAAATAGGCGCTGTTGAACACCCCTGGGGTAAGCAGCACCACCTTGGGTGTGTCCGTCCAGGGGGCGAGCTGGCGCAGGGTCTCGAGCAGGTGCGAGGGGTAGTCGTCGATGGGCTGGACCGTACGACTCGCGAACAGGCTGGGGAACATCCGCTTCATCACGCGGCGGTTCTCCAGGAAATAGGCCACCCCCGAGGGACAGCGCAGGTTGTCCTCCAGCACCCGCCAGGTGCCCTGGCCGTCGCGGATCAGGTCCAGACCGGAAATGTGGCACCAGCGGCCCAGGGGGGGCTTGAAACCTTGCATCTGGGGCCGCCAGCCCTGGGAGCTCTCCACATCGGCCCGAGGCACGACCCCATCGCTGAGGATTTTCTGGACGCCGTAGACGTCCCCCAGAAAGCAGTCGATCGCCTCCAGACGCTGGATCAGGCCGAGCTCGAGCCGTTGCCATTCGCCAGAGCGGATCAACCGCGGCAGGGGGTCGAAGGGCAGGATGCGCTCACCGCCCCGTTCCCCGGAGCCATTGAGGCGGAAGGTGGCGCCCAGCCGTTTGAGCAGCGTGCCGGCGGCGGCATGGTTGCGGTTGATCTCCTCGATGCCCAGTTTCCCCAGGGAGGAGAGCAGGGGACTCAGGGCCGAGCGCGGCTCGGCGGCGGCGCTGAAGTACTCGTCGTAACCCTTGCTCGGCTTGTAGTCAGTGAACATCGAGGGAGGCGTTGCCATGGGTCGATCATGGGCAGCGAGCTTGACAAGTCTGGTGGTGATCGCTACCGAATGTGCCTGGCTCTGGGGGATGCGCTCAGATCCACACCCGGCCTCCAAGGGATGGGTGCAGCCCCTGGGGGACCCCCTTGACCTGGACCGTTGATGCCCCTGCATCACGATTGGGGCCGCGGGTCCATCGGTTCGCAGCGATGGCCGGGTCTTTCCATCAACCCATCAGGAGTCAGCGAAGAGGTCGCGTTGAAAGGGTCTCGAGAAAGGCTGTCAAGTGAGCTGCCTATCTGGCGTAATACACAGGATCTCTGTAAAACACCTGCTTCAGGCTGCCAGCGGCCAGTTGCCGCTTGGACCGGATGGTTGCCTGAGTGAGAGCCTGGCTTGGAATGGGGAAGCCAGGAGGCTGAAGCCGCTGAGCACGACCATCGCCTGGATCGAGAACAATGTCACCCTCGAGCAGAACGCCCTGGGCATAGGGAGAATTGTAAATCCACTCGTCATCACGCCTGATCAGCACCGGTGGTTCAGCCGATCGGGAGAGGGAATTAAAGGCGTCAATGTCCTTGTAAAAAGAGTGCATGGGCGCAGCATGGCCATCGCCGACCTTCCAGGCCCGAACTGAGTCCAGGTAGCCGTCTACGTAGACGAACGACAACACCAAAAACAAAGCGGACAGGGTCAATGCTCGCAGCCTTGGGGACCGCATTGACCCTTCAAGCCAGGACATTAACGAACGATAAACGAATGCAGCGAAAATCACCAAGAATGGGATAAGGAATATCATTGTGTAATCGTGAAAAACAATCAGATTCTTGAAAAACAACAACCAGGCAAGGCTCGCAAGGAATGAAGCCATCAGAACCTGACTGGGAGCATCGACTGAAGATGGTCGTTGAATCTCAGCGCCGAGACGGGGCTCAGTGGCCTGAGGCAAGGCCAGACCAGGAAGCTTGGCCCGATTCCGGCGCTTGGGCAATGGCAGAAGTCGACGAAACAGCAAACCCAGGGATAGCACCAATAGCAACAGAAAGGGCCATGTAGGAATTAAATTGGCAATCCATTCAAGATACTGCTGAATTGCACTGGACCACTCCAGTTGTGGCTTCTGAGAGTCTGGCCATTGGGCCATGGGAAGCCCGAGACGACGCATTGCCGACTGAATGACCGAACTGTCCATAGACTCTTGAACGTAGGCAACAGACTTACGGTTGAGAATCCACTCAACAACTGCTGCGTAGAGCGCCGAAGCGATGACGAGCGAGCCTCCCAATGCTGTTGCTGTCCACGAGAGTTTCCTCAGTCGAGATGATGACTGCCGAAACTGAAGGGTGATACTGATTGCAGCCAGAAAAAATACAGCAATGAAAGATCGACCGAGCAAACAGCCAATCGCAGAGCACACCAAGAATACAATTGAGTTTCTTGATTGCTCTGCACGGCTCGTCTCCTGCCTCGCCAGAACTGTGTAGCCATACATGCAAAGGACATAGCCCAACAGGCCGGGCTGGTCAAAATGAAACATGGGCCTGTAGTGAAGCCACAACGGCGAGGCCCCAACACTCAACAGACTCAGCCATGACACCAATTTAGGGCTTCCTGAAGATCTCCAGACCGCTTGCAGTGCAGTGGATCTGGGCACTGCTATGGCGGTATAATGTGCGCAAATCGGCTGGATTGAGCCGAAAAGCTGCGCCAAGTTTTCCACATGTACCGCCGCAAGGAAGG
>NZ_JAHLZB010000029.1:0-12856 GCF_025128255.1 Synechococcus sp. CS-205 | reverse complement strand
GCTGCGGCGATGGCCGCAGCCACCGGCCCGGTCCCCCACAGCTGGGAGCAGTTGTTCCAGCTGGCGAGCGCCTGCGGCAACGCCTTTCTGCCCAGCTATGTGCCGATCGTGGAGAAGCGGCACGGCACCCCGTACGGGGATCGGGAACGCCAGTTCCAGCTCTATCGCCGTGGCCGTTATGTGGAGTTCAACCTGGTGTTCGATCGCGGCACGATCTTCGGCCTCCAGACCAACGGCCGCACGGAATCGATCCTGATGTCGCTGCCGCCGCTGGTGCGCTGGGAATACGGCTACGGCCCCGAGCCCGGCAGTCGCGAGGCCCTGGTCACGGAGGTGTTCACCAAGCCCCAGGACTGGTTCGGAGATGCCGCTCTGGAGGACCTCTGCCGGGCCCGGGGTGCCTTTGGCTGAATCCCTGGCCCTGGCCCGATGCCGCCCGCAGTTGCTCAGGGGCGGGTTGTTGCCGGGTTACCGAGGGAGGTGGCCGGCAGAGTCGTCGGTCGGGGGCTGAGGCCCTGCTCCAGGGCCAGAACCACCCGCTCGGCGATGGCGTTGAGGGCTGAATCCCGGCTGCGGGGATCCCTCAGAGCCGATTCCAACGGACTCTCCAGCTTGCCGATCTCGAGGATGGCAATGCCGCGGCGGGGAGCACCAAGGCCGCCTCTGAACGCGAAGGGAAAAGCCCCGAAGGAGGCCGCCAGGCTTTCATCGAGCAGGGTGGGAGCCTGGTGCAGCGGCGGGATCAGCCCCGAGCCAAAGCCGTCGGGTCCGTAGGCGTCGTAATGGATCTCCATGGCGTACCCACCGCGGCGCACATGGGCCTTGCCCACACTCCAGTTGGTGCGGGGATCATCGCCGTCGGCGATGGTGCGCTGCGAAGGGACGTAGAGGCGGATCGGCAGACCGCGCCGGCGGCCGATCGCCACGACCCGCTCGGCGGTGCGCAGATTCCAGTAGAGCTCGTCGCGGATGCCAGGCTGCATCGGCCGGGCCCCGAAGCGATCCACTGCTTCACCACTGGTGCCGGACCCTTCCATTCCCTGGGAATCGGCGTGGCCTGCCATCACCAGGATCGGCGTGCCAGACGCCAGGGATCTGCGGCCGATCCAGTCCTTGCTCAGGGGTGTGCGTGGGCCGGTGAGCGGGTCAATGGCCAGGCGTGCCGGGGCTTCAGCGGCGCTGCCCAGCACCAGCACAAGTCCCAGCCCCAGCAGGGCCAGGCCCAGGGACCTTGGGCGTGCCCGGAATGGGCGTCGGGCTGGAGCCTTCGGGAGGAGTCGCATGGCCTGGGGGTCAGATGGGTGAACTGAGCAGGGTGCCGTCACTGGCCAGCTGCAGCCTTGGTCCCAGTTCCAGTTCCAGGGTAATCAGCTCGTCGCGGTGAGCCCTCAACTGCAGTTGGCTGAGGGAAGCGTCGTCGGCGCTGATCAGGCGCAGTTCCACCAGCTCCTGGCGAGCGGCCCGCTTGCGGTAGATCAGGCCCGCGAGAGGCCCGAGCAGGGCCAGCAGCAGCGGCCACCAGCCCAGCACCGGCAGCAGCTGGCGGAGCACCAGGCCCAGGCAGGCCGCCCCGACCGTACCCAGCAGCGTCAGCAGCAGGGCCAGGGTGCCGCTGGCACCCACCTGGCCACGAAAGCGCAGCACCCGCCGCTCGGCATCCCCCGCTTCGGCCTGCCAGCCCCGTTGCCTCAGCCACTGGCTGAGGCCGTCGAGCACCTCCAGGGCCGGCCTCGGGGATTGCACCTCCACCACCGTGGTGCGGTCCTTGCTGGCGGCCCGCAGGAAGAAGACCAGGCCGATGGCCAGCAGCAGGGTCAGCAGCAGGGTGGACCCCAGGGCAGGGGACAGGGTCGAAGGCACGCGGGCAATGCAGGACGGAAGCGACTCATTCTCCCCCTTTCGGCACGATGGCGTCGTTTGCTTCTGCCCTGATGTCCTCGACTCCCGGCTCCGCCCCTCACCGGTTTGCCGTCTTCGACGGGGATCTCGACCCTGAATGGCACGGGCTGCTCGCTCAGGCCCCCGCCCTGGCGGTGGACACCGAGGCGATGGGTCTGGTTCATGGGCGGGATCGCCTCTGCCTGGTTCAGATCGCCGACCACCTCGACAACGTCTGCTGCATCCGCATCGCTCGGGGCCAGCGGCAGGCGCCGCGTTTGCAGGAGTTGATGGAAAGCCTGGCGATCGAGAAGGTGTTCCATTTCGCCCGCTTCGATCTGGCGGCCCTCGGGGAAGGCCTCGGCATCGCCGTGGCTCCGGTGTTCTGCACCAAGGTGGCCAGCCGCCTGGCCCGCACTTACAGCTCCCGCCACGGGCTGAAGGAGGTGGTGCAGGAATTGGTGGGGGTGGAACTCGACAAGCAGTCCCAGAGCAGCGACTGGGGCCGGGTCGAGGACCTGGGAGAAGCCCAGCTGGCCTATGCGGCCAACGACGTCCGTTATCTACTCGGCGCTCGCCAGGCCTTGGCTTCCATCCTCGAGCGGGAGGAGCGCCTCGAGCTGGCCCAGCGCTGTTTTGCCTGCCTGCCGGTCTTCGCCGAGCTCGATCGCAGCCGTTTCGGCTCGGTGTTCGAGCATTCCTCTTCGTCCCGCTGAGGGTCCCTGAACCCCGGCGCAGCAGAGAAGCGGCGATCAGTCCTCGAGCATGAAGCCGCTCTCGTCGTCTTCGGCGACCAGGAGTGCATCCAGCAGTTGGCCCTGAGTCTTGGCTGCCCCCTGGGATTCCTGGATCATGCGCTCAGCGATGGCGACGCGCCCGCCCGTCTCCCGGGTCCCTTCCCGCGCGGCCTGCTGGTCGACCCTGCGGCGGGCCGCGGCGATGCTGACCCCCAGCAGGGTGGCCAGCTGACCGGTGACGGTGGCGTAAGCCCGGTCGATGGGAGCTGGCATGGGGGTGAGCCTGGATGGTGGGAAGTCCCATCATCCCTGGGGCTGTGACAGCAGCTTCCAATCCACAAGGGCCGCCAGCCGTTCGCTGCCGCCGGCGTCCCCCATCCGCCGCCGGCCGATGCAACCCCGCTGGCGGCGCAACTGGGCATCTTTGAGCAGCCGATCCAATTCACCAGCCAGCTCCAGGGGTGAGGTACAGACCCGAACGCCCCCCCCCAGAAGCCGGCTCTGCCGGCGGGCAAAGCCGCGCTTGAACTGAGGACCTGGGCCCGGCATCGAGAGCACGGGCACCCCGAGACCCACCAGTTGTTCGGTGGCGGTTCCAGCCGTGGCCAGGCCCACCTCCCCCCAACCTGCCCAGCGCTCGAAGCAGCCCTGCCCGAGCAGCAAAAGCCTTTGCTGGAGCCCCCAGGCCGCGCTGGCGCCGCAACCAGGCGTGATCGGCACCTGGGTGTAACCCTGGGCGCGCAGGAGTGGCTCGAGATCCTGGCGACTGGGGCGGGAGCCGGTGGGGCAGAGCACCACCTGCGGCTCCAGGGGTGGCAAACAGGCCAGGCCTTCCAGCAGCCGCCGGGCATTGCCGAGGGCCTCCGGCAGGCGGCTGCCGCAGAGCAGCACGATTCTCCTCCGCTGCCGTAACGGCTCAGGCAGAGGAGCCGGATCAAGCCCGTCCATCATCGGGTTGCCTGGTGCAAGAGCCGCCACCCCCCGGCGTCTCAGTCCCCTGGCCGTCAGACCATCACGGACCGCCACCAGCTTGGCGCGGCGATCAGCCATCAGCGCCCATTCCCACGGATCCCATTCGCTTCCCTTGCAGCGGTGATAGCGATCGGCCAGGGGATCGCGATCAGGACCGCTGCGCCAGGTGTAATCGCTCTTGGGTGTTCCCAGGAAGCCATAGGGTGCGCCGCTGCCCCAGGCCAGCAGCAGGGGCAGCAGATCCCCCACCGCCAGAATCGGATCGCCTGCGCCGCCCCAGCGGCGCACAAGCTGCCACTGGCGCCAGCTCAGAGCGGGCAGTCCCGCCCTCAGGTCGTGGAGCAGAGCGGGAAGACTCTGGTTGCTGAAGCCACCGCTGGGCAACCGCTGGCGTGGTCCCACCTGCTGCAACCAGCCGTCCTGCTCAGCCTTCCGGTAGACCTCCCCCTCCCCCACAAGGGGCAGGGCGCACAGCTGCATCGCCGGTCGTCGTTCGCGCAGGGCTCGCCCGATGCGCAGGGCGATCAGATCCTCCCCATGGCCATTGCTGAGCAGCAGCAGCCGGGCAGGCTGTGAACGGCTGATACGATCCGCAGTTCCTGGGTTCACCCCTGGAATGGCGGCATGGCCAAGTGGTAAGGCAGAGGATTGCAAATCCTTTATCCCCAGTTCGAATCTGGGTGCCGCCTCTGATCCCGATCCCGACGGCAGTCCGCTAGGGGGTCGTTCACAGTTCAGCTCTGGCCGACCAGCGCTCGCCCGAGAGAGCCCTGGCTTCGCAGTGCACGTCGTGCTTCTCGACTTTGCAGGTGCCATCGGCGGGCCAGGCGCTGGGCAGGCCGGTGGGCAAACCACGCTGGTCGAAGCCCAGTTCACTGACGCTGGTGACCTCGGTGCTGAGGGGGCCCTCCAGGCGGCAGCGTCCTTCGCGACAGCTCATTCCGGCCGCCCCATCCTTCACCACCCCCACGAAGGTGACCAGGTTGCTGGTGATCTCGCCACTGCCGGGGCCGACGAAGCGGATGTTGAGCAGTCCTTCCCGGTTCTGCTCGAAGCGCAGCTCTGAGCAGGGTCCGGGGCTGGCGTCGGAGAGGTTGCGCTGGCAGGTCCGGGTGGCGCGTTGCACCCGGCCGAAGTCAACGGGGGGGTTCTCGGCCGCCAGCAGATCGCCCCCTTGGGGAAGCAGGCTGAGCAGGGCCCCGGCCAGCAGTGGTGCCAGCTGGCGGAAGCCTGGCCTGGGGCGGGGCTGGCACTTGAGCGGCTTGGAACTGGTGGTGTCGGCCAAGGAAGTCCCGCGTGCAGGGCTCCCATTCTGGAGCTGCAGGGTGTCCGGAAGGGTGGGGAGTGACGTGGCCGTGTTCAGTAGTCCGAGTCGGCCACGCAATAGCCCTGGCAGCTGATGCCATTGCTGGCGGTGCGGCCACAGTGATGGCAGAGCACCGGGTCACCGGCCGGCTTCGAGCCGGGTGCCTCCCTCCCCGGGGGGGTCTGGGCCTGCGGCTGAGGTTGCGTCTGGGTCGAGGGGGATGGGGAGGTCATGCTCCGATCATGGCGAGGTCGCTTGCAGCCCGGAGAGTCCCATGGCGCAGTCCGTCTCGATCGGCGTGGGCACCTGGGCCTGGGGAAACCAGTTCCTCTGGGGCTACCGGCCCGAGCTCCATGACGCGGCTCTTGAGGCCACCTTCCGCAGGGCGGTGGCCCTGGGACTTCATTTCTTCGACACGGCCGATTCCTATGGCACCGGCCGCTTCACGGGCCGCAGCGAGCAGCTGCTCGGGCGATTCCTGAACGCCATGCCTCAGGAGCGGCGCCATCAGCTGTGTGTGGCCACCAAGCTGGCCCCCTTCCCCTGGCGGTTGGGTCGCCGTGGCTATGACCGTGCCTTCCAGTCTTCCCGCCAGCGGTTGGGTGGTCAGCTTGATCGGGTGCAGCTCCACTGGAGTACGGCCCGTTATGCCCCATGGCAGGAGGGGCCCCTGCTGGATGGACTGGCGGATCGGGTGGCGGCCGGGGATGTGGCCAGCCTGGGGGTCTCGAACATGGGGCCTCGTCGCCTGGGGCAGGTGCAGCGGCGACTGGCCGATCGGGGGGTGCGTCTGGCCAGCCTCCAGGTGCAGGTGTCGCTGCTGGCGCCAGAGGCTGTGACCAGCGGGGATCTGGCGGCGTGTTGCCGGGATCTGGGGGTGGATCTGATTGCCTACAGCCCACTCGCCCTCGGACTGCTCAGCGACCGGAGCAGCGCGGGGACTGAGGGTCCCAAGGGGCCCCGGGGGCTGCTGTTCCGTCGACTTCGGCCCCGGATCGAACCCTTGCTGGTGCTGATGCGGGGAATCGCGGACGAGCGTGGGGTGCCGGTGAATCAGGTGGCCCTGAACTGGTGCCGGGCCCATGGGGCGATGCCGATCCCAGGCCTTCGCACGCCTGAGCAGGCTGAGGCCGCGGCGGGGGCCCTGAGCTGGCAGATGGACGACGCTGAACGCGCTGCCCTCGATCGCCAGGCCCTGGCCCTGCCGGTGAGGATGCCGGCGAATCCCTTCCTGAGTGATTGAACGCTAAGGGGGCTCAGGGGGAGTCTGCGTCGGCCGGGGGGCTGGAGGGGTCGGGGGAGAGCACCACGGGCAGAACGCCGGCCGTTGGAAGCCGTATCACCTGAGCAGGCCTCCCGGCCAGGGGATCCGTGGGGTTGGTTATGGCGCTGGCCTCGCTGCCCTGGTCGGCCGGATTGGGCATGGGGGAATCACAGGCGGTAAGGGCTTCCTGCAGCAGGGAGTCGAAGGTGGCTCCCGGCAGGCGATGCCGGGAGATTTCCAGGAAGGCCCGCGCCAGCGACTCTCCTGCGGCCGCTCGCAGGGCTGGATTGTTGCGCCTGTCGCACTGCTCGTCTTCGATGGCCTGAAGGAAGCGCTCGGTGACACTCCGTTTGGTGCTGGCTCTGATCTGGGTCTCCTGCTCGATCGGCTGGAGGCTGGTCAACTGATCGAGTTCCTCGAGGCGGCGGTTGAGACTCTCCAGCACTTCCTGCGCCTCCTTCGCCACCCGTGAGAGCTGGCCGTCGGAGAGGCGGGGAAGGTCAGCCACGTAGACCTTCCCATGGTCGCGAAGGGTGAGATAGGTGGGTCGGCTGGCTCCTGAACGGGCCTGGGGAGGAGCGTTGAGCCGCCGGGGTGGCGCGGCGGGCTGAGGACCCGCTGAACTGCGCCGTCGGGTGATGCGGCTGCAGGAGCTGTGCATGGGTAGAAGCGTACGGATTTTCGGGTGCGCCGCCGGCGATCAAGCGCCGAACAGGCCCCTTGCAATCTGCCAGGACGGTGGAGGGGCCAGTCAGTACGGCAAACCTGCCAGGGGTTGCTCACCAGCATCGCCCGGCTCCACCACTCCCAGGGGCCAGGCCTGGTGGGAGTGCTGCCTGCAAACGTCGAGGGTGCGGGATACTGCGGACTCAGGCACCACGAGGCAGAAGCCGACGCCCAGGTTGAAGGTGTTCCAGAGATCCGCTTCCGGGACCTCGCCTGTGACCTGGAGCCAGCGGAACAGCTCCGGCCGCTCCCAGCTGGTGGTCTCGATCCGGCCATGGGTTCCAGGCGGCAGGCAGCGGGGGAGGTTCTCGGGCAATCCTCCGCCGGTGATGTGGGCCATGGCATGAAGAGGGATAGCCGCGTCCTGCAGGGCCTTCACCAGGGATCCATACAAGCGGGTGGGTTCCAGCAGGGCCTGGATCACCGGTGGACCACCGTCTGGCAAGCGGGCGGTCTCACCGCTGCCGGTGCTCTCCAGGATCCGTCTCACCAGGCTGAACCCATTGCTGTGCACCCCACTGCTGGCCACGGCCAGGATCCGGTCACCAGGTCGCACCCGGTGGCCATCGATCAGCTCCTCCTCCTCCGCCACGGCCACACAGAAACCTGCCAGGTCGTAGCGGCCTGGGCCGTAGAAGCCCGGCATTTCCGCCGTTTCGCCGCCAAGCAGGGCGCAGCCGCTCCGGCGGCAGCCGTCGGCGATCCCCTCCACCACCAGCGCCATGGCCTCGGGAGCGAGCTTGCCGGTGGCGATGTAATCCAGGAAGAAGAGGGGTTCCGCTCCGCTGGTGATCACGTCGTTGACGCACATCGCCACCAGGTCGATGCCGACGGCGTGGTGGTGGCCGTGGGCCTGAGCCAGCTCGAGCTTGGTCCCGACCCCATCGCTGCCGGCCACCAGCAGTGGGCGCCGCAAGCCCTGTGGCAACCGGCACAGCCCTCCGAATCCTCCGAGGCCGCCGAGCACTTCAGGGCGCCGTGTGCTCTCGACGCTGGAGCGGATCCGCTCGACGAAGGCCCTGCCTGCGGCCACATCCACTCCGGCGGCGCGGTAATCCATGGCGTTGCTCCTGCTGGGCGGATCCTGATCACCGCTGATCCTCCGATGCCAGCGGGTCAAGGGGTGATCACGGCCAGCACCGCCGCGAAGGGGCGCTCGATCGGGAGTCGCCTGCTCGACTGTCACAAGAATTGATCAGTTGCGCTGATGCCTTTGATTGGCGTCACTGATCAGTGCCGGCGCCCTGATTCGTTCGCTGCACTGCGGCTGACTGCGATGTCGCCGTCGATGACTCTTCCTGATCGATTCTTCTCCCCAATCTGCTCATCCCTTCTCCAAGGACTTCCTGTAGGTTTCCGGGGTCGTGATTTTTGATCAGGAGCTTTTTCGCAGGATCTGCGCTTTCATCTTCTTCAATCGTTAGCGCGATCAACCCAGCCACGAGTCTTCAAGCGGAAGGCCACTGCTTCGTTGCGTTGAGTTTCGTCTGTTATGCGTCGCACTTTTCCCCTGGGGGCACTCGCCCTCCTGCTTTCCGGCAGCGGCGTAGCCGTTCCTGTGCTGGCCGAGTCGGCCCGTACGGAATCTGATTCCCGCGTCGCCATGGCCCGTCCGGCCGACACTGCACCGGCCGCTGAACCCTCCAACCAGGCTCAGCCGACTGAACCGGTTGCCATTCGTCAACAGGAAAGCGAGGCGCCGGCCGCCGAAGCCCAGCCCGAGCCCACGGCTCCAGCCCCCACGCCGCGCCTCGTCAAGCTGGCCGGCACCGGTGAAGCCAGCTGGTACGGCCCTGGTTTTTTCGGCAACCGCACCGCCAATGGCGAGGTGTTTCGACCCGGCACCATGACGGCAGCCCACCGCACCCTGCCTTTCGGCACCAAGGTGAAAGTCACCAACCTCTGGAATGGTCGCACCGCCATCGTGCGCATCAACGATCGTGGTCCCTTCCACGGCAACCGGATCATCGACCTGGCCCATGGGGCGGCCCAGCGACTCGGTCTTGTCTCGAGCGGCATTGCCCAGGTTCGCCTGGAAGTGGTTCAGTAAGTCCTGAAGCCTCCACCCTCCATCCCGATGATCGGCCCATCCGGCAACCTGCCGGGTGGGCCTTCGTTCTGCGCTTCCATGCAGCTGCTGCACACCTGTGATGAGTTGCGGCGCTGGAGCAGGCCCGCGTGGCAGCGGCCTGCGAGAGCCCTTCACTTCGTGCCCACCATGGGTGCCCTTCATCAGGGACACCGTCGCCTGATCGAGAGGGCCGCTGCCCCCCTCTCCCCGTCAGGGTTGCCGCCACGGGTGCTGGTGAGCGTGTTCGTCAATCCCCTTCAGTTCGGCCCCGGGGAAGACTTCGCGCGGTATCCACGGGATCTGGGCGCCGATGCCGCTCTCGCCACTGAAGCAGGCGCCATCGCCCTGTTCGCCCCGGATGTGCAGGAGTTGTTCCCCGGTGGTGATCCCGAACTCACCAGGGTGCTGCCTCCAACTGCCCTGCTCCAGGGGCTCTGCGCCCGCACCAGAGCGGGTCATTTCGAAGGGGTGGCCACGGTGGTGGCCCGGCTGCTTGCCCTGGTGCAACCTGATCGGCTGTTTCTCGGGGAGAAGGACTGGCAGCAACTGGTGATCCTCAGGCGGATCGTGGCGGATCTGGCCCTGCCGGTTCGGGTTCAGGGTTGTGCCACCTGGCGGGAACCCGATGGACTGGCCGCCAGCTCACGCAACCGTTATCTCAGCGGGAGCGACCGAATGCAGGCGGTTGGTCTGCCGGCAGCGCTCGCCTGGGGAGAACAGGCCTGGCGGGCGGGGGAGCGTGATCCTGCCCGCCTGGTGCAGCTGGTGCGATCTGAGCTGGAGCGAGCCGACCTGGCGGTGGAGTATGTGGAGATGGTGGAAGCCCTGCGGCTGCGCCCCCTGGATCCTTCCACCTCACCCCAGGGGCCCCTGCTGCTGGCGGCCGCGGTTCGCTGCGGTCCAAGCCGCCTGATTGATCACCTAGTTCTCATGAACCGTCCTCCGATCGTCGCCATCGATGGCCCTGCCGGGGCTGGCAAGAGCACCGTCACCCGGGCCCTGGCCCAACGCCTCGGCCTCATCTACCTCGACACCGGAGCCATGTACCGGGCCGTGACCTGGTGGGTGCTGCGCCAAGGGGTGAATCCAGCTGAGGCAGCCCAGGTGGCGCCCCTGCTCGAGGGGCTGGAGCTCAGCCTCGATACGGTGGCCAGCGGCATCCAACGGGTGACTCTGAATGGCCACGATGTGAGCGAGGCGATCCGCCATCCCGATGTGACGGCCCAGGTCTCCCTGGTGGCGGCCCATGCCTGCGTCCGGGAGGCCCTCACCCAGCAGCAGAGGGTTCTGGGCGTCAGGGGACGGCTGGTGGCTGAGGGTCGCGACATCGGTACTGCCGTCTTCCCCGATGCGGACCTCAAGGTGTTCCTCACCGCCACGGTGGCGGAGCGTGCCCGGCGCCGGGCCCAGGACCTGGAGCAGCGGGGCTTTGCCGTTCCTCCCCAGGAGGAGCTGGAAAGCCTGATCGCCGAACGGGACCGCCTCGATTCCACCCGGGAGGTGGCCCCCCTGCTCCAGGCTGAGGATGCCGTGGAGCTGATCACCGATGGCCTGGGCATCGAGGAGGTGATCACCGTGCTGGTGGATCTGTTCCGGGAACGGATCCCCGAGGAGGCCTGGCCTGAGCCGGAGGGCGACGCAGTGGCCTGAGCGGCGGATTCGAGTTCACGGCCTTCAGCCTGAAGGCTGCTCGACGTCAGCGTTCAGTGGTCCAGGGGGGCTTTGAGGCCAGCAGGTCTTCGAGCAGGCCGGTGCAGGCATCCTCAAGCAGATCGAGCACGCGCTCGAAGCCATCGGCACCGCCGTAATACGGGTCCGGCACCTCACGGACCCGTTGGCTGCGGCAGTGCTGCGTGATCGGCCGGATCAGGGCCCTGGGCTGGCGGCCACGGGCCATGGCCTGCACCGCGGCCAGGTTCTCGTCATCCATCGTGAGGATGTGATCGAAGTGATCGAGATCCGCCGCCACGATCTGGCGGGCTCGGCTGGGCAAATGGATCCCCCGCCCTGAGGCAGCGGCCCGCATGCGGGCATCGGCGGGTTGGCCGGCATGCCAGGAGCCCGTTCCGGCCGAATCGACAGCGAAGGCCTGCTCCAGGTCCCGCTGCTGCAGGTGATGCAGGAAGACACCCTCAGCGGCTGGGGAGCGGCAGATGTTGCCCAGGCAGACGAACAGCAGACGGGAGGGCTCCATCAGCCAACCGCCCCGCCGTCGAGGCGCCTCAGGGCAAGGCTGGCCCGCAGGCGTACCACGGCCGTCTCATCCCCGGGCTCGCCGGCCAGCCCCTGAAGAGCCTTCAGCCCGGCTGGCCGTCCGTGCTCCACCGGGGCCATGCCCAGCAGCAGCTGCTCCAGCCCCACAGCCACGGCGTAGCGCACCACCCATTCGCCATCTCCTCCACCGGCAAGGAGGGCGTCGAGGCAGCGCTGCCGCACGTTGATTCGCTCATCTTGGGGCAGGCCCTCGAGGCGGAGTTGACCCAGGCCCCGGGCAGCGGCCCGACGCACGCTGGGCCCGATGTCACAGGCCAGGGCGCTCTCCAGCAACTCGAGCCCGCGCACATCACCAATCCCGGCCAGGGCGCGCACGGCCCAGGCCCTGGCGCCGTAGTTGTGGCCATCGAGATTGGCCAGCAGAGGCTCCACCGCCTGCTCGCCCAGGGCGATCAGGCCATCGACGGCCGCTACCGCCGCCCCGGGATTGTTGAACCCCAGCACCTCCACCAGGCTGGGGGCCGCGGCGGGATGGCAGACCTCGGCGAGGCGGCGGGTGGCCATCAGCAGACCAACCGGACTGTCGGCCTGGCGCAGGGCTTCGATCTGCTCTGTTGGCTCGGAAGCTGTGGGGCTGGCGGGAGTGTTCTCTGCCGCCGTTGGGGGGTGAGAGGGCATGGCGCGCTCAGAGGAGGTCGTCCATCACCGCCAGCAGGGCGGTCGTGTCATCGTCGAGCACCGTGGCGTCGGGACCCGCTGGATTCTCCACCAGACCGCGCAGGGCCATCAGTTTGAGGCTGTTCTCCGCCAGGGTTTCCCGGATCGGCTCCAAGGCCGGACGCCACCCTGCGGCTCCCAGATCCATCAGCGCGGCGCGCCTCACCTGCAGCTGAGAGTGCTGGAGCAGCGCCAGCAACTGCTCTCCCCAATGGGTGTCGCCGGTGAGCTCCAGGAGTGCCCGGCAGGCGGCGCTGCGGATCAGAGGCCGCTCATGGTCCACGAAGGGCTCGATCACAGCCAGCACCCTGGGCTCCACGATGCCGATTTCCCCAAGGGCTTCAAGCATCGCCTCGCAGGGCTCCCGCAGGCGGCTGCTGCCCGGTTGGGGAGCGCCGGCTACGGCGGGTCCGGTGGAGAGCCTGGCGCAGAGGGGCTCCACCGCCTCGCCGGCTCGCAGCTCCCCCAGGGATCGGGCCGCGGCCTCGCGCAGCCCATCGTCGGGATCATCGAGGGCCAGCAGCAGGTGGGAAATGGCACTTGGCTGGGCCAGCTTGCCCAGAGCCCGGGCGGCGTTGCGCGCCACAGCATTGCGCTCCACGCCCGCTTCGGCCTGACGTGGCTGCCGTTGCCCCAGGGCGTGACAGAGCAGGGCGATCGCTTCGGGATTCTGGCTGCGCATGCGGCCCAGCCACCAGGCCGCGTAGTACTGGGCTGATTGGTCCTCATTCTGGCGCAGGCGCCGCAGCGCCTCGGCCTCATCGATCGGGGCTCCAGCGGCAGGGGAAGGTTCGATGGACTCTGCGGCGACCATGGCCGTGCTGTGAGGGAGGCGAGGCAGAACGAAAAAAAGGAGGCCGGAAGGCCTCCTTGAGGTGTGAGAGGTGCGACTGAGCTGTCAGGACGCTGTTTGAGAACCGCGAGCGGAAATCAGACGAGAGCGTTGATGGCGTAGTCGATGTAGTTGTTGG
>NZ_JAHLZB010000028.1:0-55856 GCF_025128255.1 Synechococcus sp. CS-205 | reverse complement strand
CCCCGGTCCGGACTGCCCGGCGAGGCCGCCACCACTTCCGACTGGATGGCGGCCGCCAGGGCCCGAGAGCGGGAGCTCTGGAAATAGAAGGTCTCGATGCCGTTCACATCCGGCCTGGACATGCTCAGGGCATTGGCATGGATGCTCACGAAGGCCGTGGCCCTGCTGCTGTTGGCGAGCGACACCCTCGGCGGCAGGTCCACGTCGATTTCAGAGGTGCGGGTGAGCACCACCTGCACCCCCTGGGCCTGAAGCAACCGCGCCACCTGGAGGCTGATGTCGAGCACCACGTCGGTTTCGCGCAGCCCTCTGATTCCCACGGCCCCGGGGTCGGGACCCCCGTGGCCAGGATCGATCACAACCCGGTAGCGCCCGCGGGGAACAGTGGGCAGCCCCGCCGAGGAGAGGGGTGTGCGTCTGTAGCCGGGAGTGAATCCAGGGCTGGAGCGCCATGGCACAGTCCTGGCGTTCAGATTGCCCTCACCGATGGTGCGCAGGCTGCCCCTGGGCAGTCCTTCGAAATCGAGTTTCCAACGGTCGCGCGACGTGCCCACCAGGCGCAGACGCCGGGGATCAAGCCGGGTGCCGGGCTGAAACTCCAGCACCAGGCGGGTTGTGCTGGGATCGGGTTTGCCGATGCGCACCTCCCGCAGAACGCCATTGCCGCGAATGCTGCGGGTCCGGCTGGGTGCCCCAGGCAGATCCACCCACACCCTGGGTCCCACATTGCCCTTACCGGCCTCGTAGAAGGCCTGAAGAGAGATTGAGGGGGAGGTGCGCAGCTCCAGAACCCCGTTGCTGTTGATGCGCCAGGCCGCGAGGGCACTGGCGGCCATGGCCGGCAGTGCCGCCAGCAGCAGGGCGCCCTGAATCACTCCCCCGAGGAGAAGGGTGCTCAGGGGGCCGAGACGGGGTAGGCGTGGCGTCCTCAGGATCAGAACAGCGAAGGATGGCGGTGGTTGAGGCTGGGCATCTGGTTGCGGACCCGCTGGCCATGGTCCGGGTCGACGGGGGCCACCGCAAGCCCCACGCCGATGCCGGCATCGGCCAGGACAGTCCCCCAGGGATCGATCACCAGCGCATGGCCATGGCTCTGGCGTCGGCCGTAGTGGAGGCCTGTCTGGGCCGGGGCCAGCACATAGGCCGTGTTCTCGATCGCCCGGGCCTGAAGCAGCACCTGCCAGTGATCCTTCCCGGTGAAGGCGGTGAAGGCCGCCGGAATCATGATCAGCTCGGCGCCGGCACCGGCCAGATGGCGGTACAGCTCAGGAAAGCGCACGTCGTAGCAGATCGAGAGACCGATCCGGCAGAGACCGGGGGCATCGACCACAGGCGGCAGGGCAGTGCCGGATCGGACGGTTTCCGATTCCCGGTAGGTGTTGCCGTCAGGCAGATCCACATCGAAGAGGTGGATCTTGTCGTAGCGGGAGAGCAGCTGGCCGTCGCGGCCCACCAGCTCCGCCCGGTTGTAGGTGAGTCGCTCGCCGGCGGGGACGGGAAAGCCACCACCGAGCAGGGTCACCTGGTAGCGGCGCGCCATCGTCACCAGGAAGCGGCTGCAGCGCTCCGCCAGGGTCGGAGCCAGCTCCAGTCGGCGTTCGTCGTCGCCCATGAAGGCGAAGTTCTCCGGCAGGCCCACCAGTTCGGCGCCGCGCCGGGTGGCCAGTTCGATCTGCTCCTCGGCGGCGGCGAAGTTGGCGTCCGGATCGGGCGTGCTGGTGAGTTGCACTGCGGCAGCCAGAAAGCTCGTCACCGTTAGGAAGTGCCAGGTCGGCGGAACTTTAGGGGGAGGTTCGTCGGGGTTCCGGCCGGATCGGCCCCCTCACGGGCTGGCCTCAGCTGGCCTTGAGCACCCCGGGCTCCGCCTGCATCGGCACGATCGTGAGGTTGTCAACGGCAGCACAGCACTGGAAGTCGGCGTCGTGGTTGCCCAGCCTGATCAGCCGCTGGCCATGGCTGGCGGTGCG
The DNA here is from genome assembly GCF_025128255.1 of Synechococcus sp. CS-205. Classification (NCBI taxonomy): domain Bacteria; kingdom Bacillati; phylum Cyanobacteriota; class Cyanophyceae; order Synechococcales; family Synechococcaceae; genus Synechococcus; species Synechococcus sp. CS-205. Next base: position 53,889 of record NZ_JAHLZB010000028.1, on the reverse strand, counting down.
CAGGCAGGCCTCGGGGTCGTGCTGCCATTGCCGCCAGAGGGCCAGGGCTGCCACCATCTCGTCATTGCCGGTCTCCACAATGATTCCGGCGGCGGGAGCCAGGTCGAGCAGGGCGGCGGCCACCGCGCCCGCCGCCAGGCTGTCCTCGAGCGAATAGGACCCTTCCCAGCCGCTGCCCACGATCCAGACGTTCTCCACACCCCGCTCGATCAGCCGCCGTGCCACGGCTGTGCGGTTCGGCAGGCAGGCCGTGAGCAGCAGCGGCAGCTCCCGCACCCGATCCAGGGAGCGGGTGCCGTTGGTGGTGCTCATGAAGATCCGCTTTCCCGCCACCAGCTCCGGGGTCACCCCCAGGGGGGAGTTACCCAGATCGAAGCCTTTCACCCTGGCCCCGCCGCGTTCGCCGGCGGTGAGCCGGCGCTCGGCGGGCCAGGCGGCGGCACTGGTCTTGAGGGCCTCCAGGTCGGCGAAAGCCTGGATCGCCTCAGCACCGTTCTCCAGGGCCCAGGCCATGGTGGTGGTGGCCCGCAGCACATCGATCACCACCGCAGCATCGGGGCTGCCGCCTTCCGCTCGCTCGTCGGCGGGGACACGTTCTGAGGTGTGGAAGGTATGGATCAGCACGGCACGGCGGACGGGGAGGGTGCGCCACAGTAGTCAGCAACGGAACAGGACGGATGCAGGCAGTGTTGCCGCGGAGCACCACCCGCGACCTGCGAGGGTTTCTGACGCTCCTGGAGCAGCGCGGCCAGCTGCGGCGGATCACCGCTCCGGTTGATCCCGATCTGGAACTGGCCGCCATCGCCGACCGCGTGCTCGCCCGCGGTGGGCCCGGCCTTCTGTTCGAGAATGTGATCGGCAGCCCGATGCCGGTGGCCGTCAACCTGCTCGGCACGGTGGAGCGGGTGGTCTGGAGCATGGGCCTCGAGCGGGCTGAGCAGCTGGAAGACCTGGGCGAGCGGCTGGCGCTTCTGCAGCAGCCCCGCCCCCCGAAGGGTCTGCGCGAAGCAGCCCGTTTCGGCGGTGTGCTCTGGGATGTGGTCAAGGCCCGTCCCGACCTCGACCTGCTTCCCCCCTGTCATCAGCAGGTGATGAAGGGGGACCAGGTGAACCTCGACGCCCTGCCGCTGGTGCGCCCCTGGCCCGGTGATGCCGGTGGGGTGATCACCCTCGGCCTGGTGATCACCAAGGACCCGGAGAGCGGCGTGCCCAACGTGGGGGTCTACCGGCTGCAGCGCCAGTCGCTGAACACGATGACCGTGCACTGGCTGAGCGTGCGCGGCGGCGCCCGCCACCTGCGCAAGGCTGCGGCCCTGGGCAAGCCCCTGGAGGTGGCGGTGGCGATCGGCGTCCACCCCTTGCTGGTGATGGCCGCCGCCACGCCGATTCCGGTGCAGCTGAGTGAGTGGCTGTTCGCCGGCATCTATGCCGGCGAGGGGGTGCGGCTGGCGAAGTGCAAGACGTTGAATCTGGAGGTGCCCAGCCACAGCGAGGTGGTGCTGGAGGGAACGATCGCTCCCGGGGAGGTGCTCCCGGATGGTCCCTTCGGGGATCACATGGGCTTCTACGGCGGCGTGGAGGATTCCCCCCTGGTGCGCTTCCACTGCGTGACCCAGCGGCGCGATCCGATCTTCCTCACCACCTTCAGCGGCCGCCCTCCCAAAGAGGAAGCGATGCTGGCCATCGCCCTCAACCGGATGTACACCCCGATCCTGCGCCAGCAGGTGCCGGAGATCGTCGACTTCTTCCTGCCGATGGAGGGCCTCAGCTACAAGCTGGCGGTGATCGCGATCGATAAGGCCTACCCCGGCCAGGCCAAGCGGGCGGCGATGGCCTTCTGGAGCGCCCTGCCCCAGTTCACGTACACCAAGTTCGTGGTGGTGGTCGACAAGACGATCAGCATCCGCGATCCACGCCAGGTGATCTGGGCGATCAGTGCCCAGGTGGACCCCCAGCGGGATCTGTTCGTGCTTGAAGACACCCCGTTCGACAGCCTGGATTTCGCCAGCGAGCGGCTCGGTCTCGGTGGTCGCCTGGCGATCGACGCCACCACCAAGATCGGCCCTGAGAAGCGCCACGACTGGGGAGAACCGCTGCGCCGCACAGCTGAGCAGGAGGCCAAGGTGGATCGCCGCTGGGCCGAGCTGGGCCTCTCCGACATCGACGCCAGTGATCCCGATCCGGCGCTGTTCGGCTACACCCTCGAGCATGTGCTCGAGAGACTGGCGGCTCGCAGGGCGTAGGGCGATGCTCTCCCCCTGGCGGTGATGCTCAAGCGGCGGGGCCTTCAGGCGATCCAGGCCTTGCTGGAGCTGGCACTGCAGCCCGAGAGCTGGCGCTCGGGGCCTGATCTGGCCGCCAGCCAGGCGATTCCCGAGCCGATGCTGGAGCAGGTGCTGCTCCAGCTGCGCCGCGCCGAGCTGGTGGAGGCCCGGCGCGGCCGCCATGGCGGGTACAGGCTCCAGCGCGCTGCCGCCGCCATTCCCCTGCTGGAGGTGTTGCGGGCCGTGGAGGCGGACCCCTCCCAGCAGGCTTCCACAGCGGCAACCCCTGAGCAGGCGGGAGAACAGGTGGCCCTGGCCCTGGAGAGCCGGTTGCAACTGGCTCTGGAGCGTGAGCTGGCCCGTCTCACCCTGGAGGAACTGCTCTACGACCTGCGCAGCACCCAGGAGTGCCTGCGCCAGGAGGGGGGGCTGATGCTGGGCTGAGTCATGAAGCGGCCGGGAGCAGCAGCGCCCCGAGCGCGAAACTGGCATACAGGAGCAGCAGCTGCAGGCCCTCGTACCAGCTGAGCTGGCGGTCTTTGCTGATCCAGTCGACCACCAGCACGGTGCAGCCCAGGCAGGCCAGGGCCACCGGAGGGAAGGCCAGGTGCAGGTAGCGCCCCATCACCAGGCCCGAGAGCACCAGAACGGGCAGCACGAACAGCAGCAGCTGCAGGCTGGATTCCACCGTGCTACTCATGGTCAGATCCATGTTGCCGTCGGCGCTCGCCTGGATAGCCACCAGGGCTTCCGCGAAGCTGCCGAACAGTGGCAGCAGGAACAGCCCCACGAACAGTGGACTCAGGTTCAGCTGCTCCACCAGTTGCTCCAGGGAGTTCACCAGGGCATCCGACACCCCCACCAGCATCAGACTGACCAGGGCGATCAGCCCCAGGATCGAGGCCATCGAAGCCTGGGGCTGGATTCGCTCGCTCACCGAGGACTCCTGCTGGGCGAACAGCCGACGATGGGTGCCGAGCTGATAGACGAACGAGAGCAGGTAGTAGCCCAGCACCAGGGCCGACACCAGAACTGAGTAGAGGGCAAAGCCCTCGAAGCTGTTGCTGCCGGCTGAGATTCCCTCCCCCTGGTGAAGCAGGAAGATCGTCGGCACTGAAAGCAGGATGGAGCTGATCAGCAGTTGCTGGGTCTGCAGCTGGGTGCTGTGGGGATGGATCGGCACGGCGATCACCCGTCGGCTGGCCACCAGGGTGCTCAACCCCAGCACCAGCAGGCAGTTGGTGATCACGGCGCCCGCCAGGCTGGTGACCACCAGCGGATAGAGGCCGCTGTTCAGGGCGGTGAACAGGACCACCAGATCCACCAGATTGCCCAGGGTCACGCTCACCAGACCCCCGAGACGGTTGCCCAGCCTCCGGGCCAGCGCATGCACCAGCACGGCGACCATGCGTCCGAGAGGTACCAGCCCCAGACCGTGAAGCGCGAAGCTCAGCACCACCGGGATCCCCTTCAGGCCCAACCCCGCGCTGGAGAGCAGGGTCAGCAGGGTGAAGGGCAGCAGCAGGCTCCAGCGGCTAACCAGCAGCTGTCGGATCAGATCAACCATCGCCTGGCTCCCCTTCCCCCAGGTAGGTGTCTTTCAGGGCGGGGTGGGCCAGCAGCTCGGCGGCGCTGCCGCTGAGGCTGATGCTGCCGGCCTGGAGCACCACCCCCCGATCAGCGATGGCCAGGGCGGCATGGGCGTTCTGCTCCACCAGCAGGATCGTCAGCCCCTCACGGTGCAACTGCTGGAGGATTGCCATCACCTCGGCGACCAACAGCGGCGCGAGTCCAAGACTGGGTTCATCCAGCAGCAGCAGCCGAGGGCGACCCATCAGGGATCGGGCGATCGCCAGCATCTGCTGCTCGCCGCCGGAGAGGCTGCCGGCCGGTTGCGAGCGACGTTCGCCCAGGCGCGGGAAGCGCTCGTAGCAGCGCTGCAGATCGCGCGCAATGGCGCGCCGATCGCGGCGCAGATAGGCCCCGAGCTCCAGGTTCACCGCCACGCTCTGGCGGGCGAGCACCCGCCGTCCCTCGGGGCAGTGGCCGATGCCGAGCCGCACCGTTCGCTCGGTGGCGGTCCTGGCCAGGGAGCGGCCCCGCCATTCAATCAGCCCCGCGACCGGCTTCACCAGCCTTGAAATGGCCCGCAGGGTGGTGCTCTTGCCGGCGCCGTTGGAGCCCAGCAGGGCCACCAGCTCTCCCTCCTGGATCTGCAGATCCATGTCCTGCAGGGCGCTGATCGCGCCATAGCGCACCGACACCCCCCGCAGGGCCAGCAACGGCGGGCCGGCGAGGGTGCTCATGAACTCACCCCCAGGTAGGCCTCGATCACGGCGGGGTCGTGCCGCACCAGCTCAGGGGTGCCCAGGGCAAGGCGATGGCCGAAATTCAGCACTGCCAGCCGGTCGCAGAGGCGCATCATCAGCGGCACGTGGTGCTCGATCACGAGCACGGTGAGTTCGAAGCGGGCGCGCAGGCGGAGGATCAGGGCTGACAGCTCCTCTTTCTCGATCGGATTCATGCCGGCGGCCGGTTCATCAAGCAGCAACAGGCGCGGGCCGGTGGCCAGGGCACGGGCGATCTCCAGACGCCGTTGCGATCCGTAGGGAAGGCTGCCCGCCGGCTGCTGGGCCACAGCGGACAGATCCACCAGTTCCAGCAACTGCAGGGCCTGCTGCCGCAACTCCCCCTGGTGCCGGCGAAAGGACCTCCCGCCGAGCAGCGCGCCGAGCAGGGGGGAGTGCCCCCGCTGGTACAGGCCGATCAGCACGTTCTCCAGAGCGCTCAGCCGGGCGAACAGGCGCAGGTTCTGAAACGTGCGAGCGATGCCCAGCCGGTTGATGCGATCGGGCGGGAGGCCGCCGATCGCTTCCCCGCTCCAGCGGATCAACCCCGCTGTGGGACGGCCCACCCCGGAGATCAGGTTGAACAGGGTGGTCTTGCCGGCCCCATTGGGGCCGATCAGCCCGAAGATCTCCCCCTGCTCCACCTGCAGGGACACCTGATCGAGGGCGAGCAGGCCACCGAAGCGGCAAGTCACCGCCTCCAGTTCCAGCAGGGTTGCCGGCATCAGACTCTTTTCACGGCTGCTCGGATGCGGGCCAGGCCCTCTGGGGTGATCACCCCCTGCGGAAAGAGGATCGGACCCACCAGGATCACCAGGCCGAAGAGGATCAGGCGCAGATCCCCCACCGGTCGCAGCAGTTCGGGCAGAGCCGTGATCACCAGTCCCCCAAGGACCGGCCCCAGCCAGATCCGGGAGCCGCCGAAAACCACGAAGGCCAGGGTGGTGATGCTGGCATCGAAGCTGCCCTGACGGGCGTTCCAGGTGTTGAGGAAGTGGGCGGCCAGCACGCCGGTGAGGGCAGCGATCACGGCGCTGAGCACGAAGGCGATCAGTTTCACGTCGGCGGTGGGAATGCCCATGCAGCGGGCAGCCAGTTCGTCTTCTCGGATGGCCGCCATGGCCCGCCCCAGCCGCATGGCCTCCAGCCGGGAGCACAGCCAGCAGGTGAGGGCGAGCAGCAGCCCTGTGGCCAGGGCATAGCCCGCGGGGCCGTCGAAAGGCTGGGGAATGCCGAAGATCCCCACGGCGCCGCCACTCCAGGCCATGTTCAGGTTCAGCACCCGCAGGATCTCCACCAGGGCGATGGTGGCGATGGCCAGATAGATCCCACGCAGCTGCAACACCGGTCGCCCCAGCACCAGGGCCACCGCGCCTGCCACCAGGGCCGCCAGCAGCAGCTCCAGGGCAAGGGAGGTCAGGGGATAGCTGGCTCCGCCGCCCGAGAGGGCGGGCCAGCGGGTGGAGAGCAGGGCGGCCACATAGCCGCCGATGGCGTAGAAGCCCGGTGTGGCCAGCGACAACTGTCCGCAGCGCAGAGGCAGATAGACCGAAAGGGCCAGCAGGGCCCCGAACCCCATCTGCACCAGCAGGGACAGATCCCTCACACCTTGCTCGCCAGGGGTTTGCCGAGCAGTCCCTGGGGCCGCAGCAGCAACACCAGGAACAGAATCGCGAACGCCACCCCGTCCTTGTAGCCGGAGAACTCAGAGGGCACGAGGGCCTCGGCCAGCCCCACGATCAGGCCGCCGAGCACCGCCCCCGGCACGCTGCCCAGCCCACCCAGCACCAGCACCCCAAGACCCTTGAGCCCGTAGCCGATTCCGAAGTAAGGCCCGGCGATGCTCACGCTCAGCCCCACCAGCCCACCGGCCACCCCCGCCAGGAAGCCGCTGACGGCGAAAGCGAGGCGGATCATCGCGCCTGAATCGATCCCCAGCAGGCGCGCGGTGACGGGATCCTCCGACACCGCCTGCAGGGCCTTGCCGCCGCGGCTGCCCTCCAGCCAGAGGGTCAGCAGCACCAGCAGCAGGGCGGCCACCAGGAGCAGGAGCAGCTGCACGGTGCGGATCTGGGCGCCGCCCAGATTCAGCGCAGCCGGCAGCCCAGCCAGGGTGGAGGAGGGGATCGAGTAGCTCTCGGCCCCCATCAGCAGCTGCACCAGATTCACCAGCACCACCCCCGCCCCCAGGCTGGAGATCAGAGAAAGCAGCGGCTCTGCCTGGCGCTTTCGCAAGGGGCGGAAGGCCACGGCCTCCACCACCAGACTCACCAGCGCGGAGCCGGCCCCGGCCAGCGCCAGGGCCAGCCAGAACGGCAGGGCCAGGGGCAACTGCAGGCCAGCCAGCAGCCCATTGGTGCCCACCGCGCCACCGATCAGCAGGTAGGTGAGGTAGCCCCCGATCGTGAACACGGCCCCGTGGGCGAAGTTGATCACCCCCAGCACGGAGAACACCAGGGTGTAACCCAGGGCGAACAGGGCATAGACCGCCCCGGATGCCAGGCCGTTGATCAGAATCTGCAGGAGGTGAACCACGCCAGATTCAGGGCAGCAGTGCGAAACGGCCGCTCAGGCTGCCGGGCTTCATCTGCACCTGGGCCACGTGGAAGCGTTGCTGCACCACTTCACCATCGGGGCTGAAGGCGATCTCGCCGAGGGGGGTGTCGTAGCGGCCGGAGAGCAGTTCCGCCATCAGCGCCTTGCGGGCATCAGCAAGGGAGAACTGGCTCAGTGGTTGGCGTTTGTTGAGTCGCTGCAGGGCCTCGGCCACCACCTGGTAGGCGCTGAAAGCCTGGGCGGTGAGCTGGGGTGGAATCGCCCCACCCTTGGCCTGTTTGTAGAGGGCCACGAACTCACGGTTCATGGGCGTGTCGAGCTCGGGGCTGTAGGCCTGGGCGATCAGGATGCCGTCGCAATAGGCCTGGCAGATCGGATAGATGTTCGGCGTGTTCATGCCGTTGCCCACCACGATCGAGCCCTTGTAGCCCAGTTCCCGCAGCTGACGGATCAGATTGCCCCCATCCACCGCCTGGGCGGAGATCACGATCAGATCAGGTGTCTGGCGCAGGGCGCCGGTGATCTGGTTCTGAAAATCCTGGTCATTGAGCTGGGTGCGCTGCACCGTGACCGGCTTCAGCCCCTTGTCGGTGAGAGCCTGCTGGAAGATGGCGCTCTCGGAGGTGCTGTAGGCGTCGTCCTGGGCGTAGAACACCGCCGCTCGCCGGATCGAGGGGTTCAGCTCCAGGGCCTTGGCAATCGAAAGGGGGGCAATCTCGGTGCTTGGAGCCGACACGCGGCTGATGAAGCCGCCGATCTGGGGGATATTGGTGGCGGTGTTGGACGGGGCCACCACCGGCACCCCCCGGCGCTGAGCGATCGGGTCGGCCGCGAAAGCCTGCTGAGAGAGGGTGGGACCGACCAGGGCCACCACGCCGGCATCGATCAGCAGATTGAAGGCCTGGGTGGCGGTGGCCTCATCACCACCGCCATCCTCCAGGCGCAGACTGAGCTCCGGGGCGCCGGGGGAATCAGCCTTTCTCCGCTTCTGGTTCCAGGCCTGGGCCAGCTCGAGCCCGATCTGCTGATCCTGGCCGTAGGCATTGGCATTGCTGGTGAGCGAGAGCACAGCCCCGACGGGGACCCCGCCCTCGACCTGAAGCGGCTGGTCGTCGGCGCTCTGGCCGCAGGCGGCAAGAGCGGCCGCTAGGGCCAGGGCGCTCGCCAGGGCAGCGCCGGGAAGAGAGCGCTGGCCGGCCTCCATCAGGCGATGGCGGCGAAGCAGTCGCGGAAGGCACTGAGGGTGGCCTCGATGTCGGCGTCGGTGTGGGCCAGGGAGGTGAACCCAGCCTCGAAGGCGCTGGGGGCCAGGTAAACGCCCCGCTCGAGCATGGCCCGGTGCAACCGGCCAAAGCGCTGGCTGTCGGTGGCCTTGGCTTCCTCGAAGTTGCGCACGGGACCCTCGCAGAGGAAGAAGCCGAACATGGCACTGATGGAGCCACCGCAGATCGGCAGACCGGCTTCCCGACCCGCCGCAAGAATGCCGCCTGAAAGGCGCTTGGTGATCGCCTCGAGCCGTTCGTAGCTGCCGGGCTGCTTGAGCAGCTCCAGGGTCTTGATGCCGGCGGTCATCGCCAAGGGGTTGCCACTGAGAGTGCCGGCCTGATACATGGGCCCGGCAGGGGCCACCATCGCCATGATCTCCGCCCGGCCGCCGTAGGCGCCCACGGGCAGGCCGCCGCCGATCACCTTGCCAAGGGTGGTGAGATCGGGTGTGATGCCGAAGCGGGCCTGGGCACCCCCGTAGCTGATGCGGAAGCCCGTCATCACCTCATCGAACGTGAGCAGCGCACCGTGCTCGGTGGTGAGTTCGCGCAGTCCTTCCAGGAAGCCCGGTTCAGGGGTGATGAATCCGGCGTTGCCCACCACGGGCTCGAGGATCACCCCGGCGATCTCGCCGGGGTTGTCGGCGAACAGCTGCTTCACCGCCTCCAGGTCGTTATAGGGGGCGGTGAGGGTGTTGGTGGTGGTGGTTCGGGGCACTCCGGGGGAGTCGGGAAGCCCCAGGGTGGCGACGCCCGAGCCGGCCTTCACCAGGAACATGTCGGCGTGGCCGTGGTAGCAGCCCTCGAACTTGATCAGCTTGTCGCGGCCGGTGAAAGCCCGCATCAGCCGCAGCACCGACATGCAGGCTTCTGTGCCTGAGTTGACGAAGCGCACCATCTCGACGCTGGGGACGGCATCGATCACCATCTCCGCCAGCGTGTTCTCCAGAGCGCAGGGAGCACCGAAGCTGGTGCCCTTGTCGAGGGCCTCGTGCAGGGCGGCGATCACCTCGGGTCGGGCGTGACCACAGATCGCCGGACCCCAGCTGCCGATGTAATCGATGTAGCGATTGCCATCGACGTCCCAGGCGTAAGCCCCCTTGACGCGGTCGAAGACGATCGGTTCACCGCCCACCGAACGAAAGGCCCGCACCGGCGAGCTGACTCCCCCGGGCATCAGGTGCAGGGCGGCACTGAAGAGGTCCTGGGAACGGGAGGTGTTCAGGGCAGGAACCGATACAGGGGCCGAAGTCAAAGCGTGATCCGCGGACGTTCAAGAAGTCTGGAATCGGGTTGATCCCTGGGGACCACCCTCTCCACCACCAGACCATGATCCATCCTCGCCCAAAGCGGTGCGGATCGCACGGCTGGAAGAAGGAATGCCGGCGCCTCCTCCCCCTGTGATCCCCATGGCCCTGTTCCGGGGGGGTGTCCTAACGCCACCCTCGCTATGGTCAGGCTGATGCACGTACATGTTGGCTGACCCCTTGGCCGAGCCGCCTGCCCTGACCCTGCCCTGGGGGCGGATCGAGCGGCGCCTGCGCCAGTTTCTGCCCGGCAGGGCAGTGGTGGCCCGGCGCCAGGAGTTGCTCACGTACGACAGCGATGGCCTGACCCTGCACCGGCAGGAGCCTCCCCTGGCCGTACTGCCGGAAACCACCGAGCAGGTGGCGGCTGTGCTGCGCCTCTGCCACGAGGAAGGGGTGCCGTTCGTGGCCCGGGGCAGCGGCACCGGCCTCTCCGGCGGAGCCGTGGCCGAGCAGGAGTCTCTGCTGGTGGTCACCAGCCGGATGCGCTCAGTGCTGGCCCTCGATCTCGAGAATCAGCGGATCACGGTTCAACCTGGGGTGATCAACAGCTGGGTCACCCGCGCCGTCTCCGGCGATGGGTTCTATTACGCCCCCGACCCCTCCAGTCAGGTGGTCTGCAGCATCGGCGGCAACGTGGCCGAAAACGCCGGGGGGGTGCACTGCCTCAAGTACGGCGTCACCAGCAACCATGTGCTGGAGCTGGAGGTGGTGCTTCCCGACGGCCGGATCACCCGGCTGGGGGGCTCCCTCGCCGAAATGCCCGGCCTGGATCTGCGGGGAGTCTTCATCGGCAGCGAGGGCACCCTCGGCATCGCCACGGCCATCACCCTGCGGTTGCTGCGTCAGCCCCAGACCGTGCAGGTGCTGCTGGCGGATTTCCCCTCGATGGAAGCCGCCGGGGAAGCGGTGCGACGCGTCACGGAAGCGGGAGTGCTGCCGGCGGGGATGGAGATCATGGATAACTTCACGATCAATGCCGTCGACGACCTCTTCGGCTGCGATGAATACCCCCGCGATGCCGCGGCAGTGCTGCTGATCGAGCTCGACGGTCGCCTGGAGGAGGTGGATGCCGCGGCGGTGCGGACCATGGAGCTCTGCCGCCGGGCCGGGGCCCGGTCGTTGCGCCGGGCCGAATCAGACAGCGACCGCGCCCTGCTCTGGAAGGGCCGCAAGTCGGCCTTCGCGGCCGTGGGGCGGATCACGCCCACGTACTACGTCCAGGACGGTGTCGTTCCCCGAAGCGCCCTGCCGGCGGTGCTGGCGGCGATCGAGCTGCTCAGCCGCCGCTACTCCCTGCCGGTGGCCAACGTCTTCCACGCCGGGGACGGTAACCTCCATCCGCTGATCCTCTACGACGCCAGCCAGGCGGATGTTCAGGACCGGGTCCAGGCCCTCGGCGCCGACATCCTGCGGCTCTGCATCGACGCCGGTGGCAGCATCACCGGGGAACACGGCGTGGGTGCCGACAAGCGCTGCTACATGGACTGGATGTTCTCTCCAGACGACCTGAGCACGATGCGCCTGGTGCGCCAGGCTTTCGATCCGGAGGGTCGGGCCAACCCCGGCAAGCTCTTCCCCACGCCTCGCAGCTGTGGGGAGCCGGCGCGGCTGGCCCGCACCGTGCGCGTCAACGTGGCGGCCGGCGAGGAGGCCGACCGGCCCCTGCCCGCCTCACTCGAGGTGTTCTGAGGGCAATTCAGGCGTTTCGGCCAACGCTGCCCTCTGGCGCGATGGTTCAGGCGGCCACCGGCACCTGGTAGCGAGCGATTCTGGCGAATCCCGCCGGATCAAGGGACGCTCCACCCACCAGCACCCCGTCGATATCCGGCTGGGCCATCAGCAGGTCGATGTTCTCGGCCTTGACCGAGCCGCCGTACTGGATCACCACATCGTCGTAACCGACCCAGCCGCGGATCAGCGCGCAGATCCGGTTGGCCTCCTCGGCGCCACAGGTCTTGCCGGTGCCGATCGCCCAGATCGGCTCATAGGCCACCACCAGCTGGGTGGGGTCCAGGCCTTCGAGGCCCTGGTCCACCTGTCGGCGGATCACCCGCTCGGCCTCTCCGGCTTCTCGCTGGGAATCGCTCTCGCCCACGCACAGGATCGGGATCATTCCGGATTTCTGAGCCGTGCGCGCCCGCAGGTTGATCTGCTCGTCGGTTTCGCTGTAGTACTTGCGCGGTTCGCTGTGGCCCACGATGGCGTGGCTGACTCCGTGCTCCAGCAGCATCGGGGCTGAGATCATGCCTGTGTAGGCCCCCACGTCGTCCCAGTGGACGTTCTGGGAGGCAACCTTGACAGGACTGCCCTCGATGGCCTCGCTCAGGGCGGCGATGGCGGTGAACGGAGGTGCCAGCACCACCTCCCGATCGCTGGGCAGATCCCCCAGCAGTGGCAGGAAGGTGTCGGCATAGGCCCGCGCTTCGGCGCAGGTCATGTGCATCTTCCAGTTCCCTGCAATCACGGCCTTGCGCACAGGAGCGTCCTCGCTGAGAAATGCCCCACAACCTAGTTGGCGGCGTGGACCACCAGTTTCATCCCAGCCAGCTCCACGGCGTCGCCAGGCAGCAGCTGGCGGCCGCGGCGGCGCTCCACCTCACCGTTGACCCGCACCTCGCCCCCCTGCACCCGGACCTTGGCTTCACCGCCGGTCCCCACCAGGCCCTGGAACTTGAGGAATTGATCGAGGCGCAAGGAAAAGGCGCCGGATCGGCGCTGATAGGGTTCGCCGATGCTCGCATCACCCCCGGCCGGCTTTCGAGGGCTGTTGCCGCTGCTGAAGCCCCACCGCCGCAGGCTGGTGGCCGGTGGCCTGTGCATGCTCGTGTTCGTGGCCTGCTGGCCCTTGCTTGCCGCCCTGGCCGGTCGCCTGATCCCGGCCATCGGCGCAGGTGATTTCCCTCAGGTGCTGCGGGCGATTGCTCTGGCCCTGGCGGTGTTCCTGGTGCAGAAGCTGGCCCAGTTCGGCCAGGACACCCTGCTGGCCTCCCCGGCTTTGCAGGTGAGCCAGGCCCTGCGCAGCCAGTTGTTCGCCCGCCTGCAGCGCCTTGAGTTCGGCGCCCTTGAGAAGCTCTCGGCCGGAGATCTCACCTATCGCCTCACCGAAGACGCCGACCGGGTCGGGGAGGTGATTTACAAAACGATCCAGGACACCACTCCCAGCCTGCTGCAGCTGGTGGTGGTGTTCGGCTACATGGTGTTTCTTGATTGGAAGCTGTCCCTGGCCACCCTGCTGCTGGCGCCGCTGGTGGCGGTGATGGTGAGCAGTTTCGGCGCCCGGGTGATGGGAGCCGCCGAGCGCAGCCAGAAGCAGGTGAGCGAGCTGGCGGGGCTGCTGGCCGAGGCCATCGGAGGCCTGCCCCTGGTGCGGGCCTTTGCGGCCGAGGCCTGGTTGCAGAACCGCTTCGAGCAGGAGATCGACCTGCACCGGCGGGCCCGTTACCGCACCCTGCGCCTGCTGGCCCTTCAGCATCCCGTGGTGGGCTTCATCGAAGCGGCGGGGATTCTCTCGGTGCTGCTGATCGGAGCGGCCCGCATCCAGGCCGGGGGGCTCGACAGCCAGGGATTCAGCTCCTATGTGGCGGCCCTGCTGATGCTGATCGATCCGATCTCGCACCTGACCACCAATTACAACGAGTTCCAGCAGGGCCAGGCCTCACTGCGGCGCCTGCGCGAGATCGAGCGCGAGCCGGTGGAGATCCCCGACAGCCCCGGGGCCCAGCCGCTCGGGCCGGTGCGCGGGGCCCTGCGACTGGAGCAGGTCTGGTTCGGCTACGACCCCGAGCAGCCGGTGCTGCGGAACCTCGATCTGAGTGCTGAGCCCGGTCAGCTGGTGGCCCTGGTGGGTCCATCTGGCGCCGGCAAAAGCACTCTGTTTTCCCTGTTGTTGCGTTTCAACACCGCCCAGCGCGGGCGCGTGCTGCTCGATGGCCAGGACCTCGCAGGTCTGCGGGCCGCCGACCTGCGCCGTGCCGTGGCCCTGGTGCCCCAGCAGAGCCGTGTGTTCTCCGGCAGCGTGGCCGAGGCGATCCGCTTCGGGCGTCCCGCCAGCGACGCGCAGGTGCGCCAGGCGGCCCGACTGGCCAATGCGGCAGGCTTCATCGAAGCTCTCCCCGAGGGATACCACTCCCGCCTCGAGGAGCGAGGCAGCAACTTCTCGGGCGGGCAGCTTCAGCGCATCGCCATCGCCCGTGCGGTGCTGGGCGACCCGGCCGTGCTGTTGCTGGATGAGGCCACCAGCGCGCTCGATGCCGAGGCGGAGGAGGCGGTGCAGCAGGGCCTGAAGCAGGCCATGGCCGGCCGCACCGTGCTGGTGATCGCCCACCGGCTCTCCACGGTCCAGGGGGCCGACCAGATCCTGGTGCTCGAGGGCGGCGGCATCGTCGAGCGCGGGAGCCATGATCAGCTCATGGCCCGTCCCGGTCGCTACCGCGAGCTGTGCGACCGTCAGTTGATCCGGGTGGCGGCCTGACCCTCCACCGTCCAGTTCCACGCTCAAGCGGCCATGGCTGAGATGCCCCAGTGGGAGTACCGGGTGATCCACATCAATGTGGAGAACAGCTCCCCACCCCAACCGCCCGATCCCCAGGCCGCCAGTCAGAAGCTGCAGGGGATGCTCAGCCCGGAATTCATTGCCCGGGAATTTCCCGAGTTCTACGGAGCCTCCCAGACGCCCCGCCACCCGGCCGAGCAACTGCAGTTCTTCATGAACCTGCTGGGCAAGGAGGGCTGGGAGATGGTGGAGGCGGCCCAGGTGGGCCCGTTGCTGATGTTCTTCTTCAAGCGGCCCCGCCGTCCGGCCCCGGCCAAGCTGCCGCCGGCCGGTGCTTCGCTGGCCGCGCCCCCGGCCGAGAGCCCGCCGGGCGCGGCTTAACCTGCGCGGGACGACACAGTGGTGACCTTGACGGCCTCTTCCAACCAGCCCCCCGTGCTCACGTTCGAGGGCAAGCGCTATGAACTCAACGCTCTCCCTGACGACGTCAAGGAGCTGGTGCGGGGGATGCAGGTGGCCGATGCCCAGCTTCGCCTCTACGAGGACACCCTCAAGGTGCTGGCGGTGGGACGGCAGTCGATGGCCTTTCAGCTGAACGAACGTCTCAAGACCATCCCAGCCCTTCCGGACGGGGTCTGAACGAACTGGGCGAAACGATCAGGCGAACGGCATCTCCGCTGGGGTGGGCTCGAGCGCTTCAAAGCGGAAGATCTGCTCGCTGGTCGTCCCCGGTGCTTCGGGATCCTCGCTGCTGATCACCCGCTCCGCCAGCACCCAGGGACCCACCCCGCCGAGGGGAACGAAGGTGTCGGTGAACTGGCTCCTGCCGCCGCGGGCTTCGCCCGTGGCTGGATCGCTGTACTGGCTGGTGTAGGTGTGGCTGAGGTAGCCGGCACCGGTGTCGGTGGTGCTGCCGGTGAAGATCGTGACCACGGTGCCGTGGATCTGACGGTGCACCATCGTGACCACCGAATCCTTGATGCGATAGCGATCACCGGCGTTCTTGCCGCCCACGATCACCTCGAGCCCCACGGCATCGGTGTCGCCGGCACTGAAGGTGTTGGCGCCGTGGGTCTGCTCGAAGCTGCGGCGCACCCGGTGAATGCAGACCTCCCAGAGTTGGGAGCCGACAGCTTTGCTTATGGTCTCGTCCTCGATGCCCTCCACGCTGGCCTTGAGGTCGGCGCCCACGCGGAACCGGCCCTCCACCCGCTGCTCCCCCTGCTGCCAGACGCAGCGTCCCTGGTAGCCACCGAAGCCAGGATCCCAGGTGTAGCGGTTCTCGTAGGCGGCGCGGAACAGCTCCCGGATGTCGCTGCCCGGGGCGATCGGCTGGCCCGCCTGGCCGGCACTGGAGCTGATCGGAGTGGCTGTGCTGGTCAAGGGGCCGTTGGCGAAGGCCCTCAACCCTAACGAGCGGAATCGGGGTGGATGTCCTGCAGCGCCGTGACCGTGAGCTCCTGGCTCTGAAGGGTGGCGATGGCCTCCACCGCAGCCCTGGCACCGGCGAGGGTGGTCACCGTGGGCACGAGGTAGTCAAGCGCCGCCCTGCGCAGGTACCGGTCGTCGTGGGTGGCCTGGCGGCCGATCGGGGTGTTCACGATCAGCTGAATCAGGCCGGAGCGGATCGCGTCCTCGATGTTCGGCCGGCCTTCATGCACCTTCAGGATCGACTCCACCTCCAGGCCCGCCTCCCGCAGCACGGCGGCGGTGCCGGTGGTGGCGATCAGGGCCAGCCCCAGCTCCGAGAGGCGCTGGGCCACCGGCACCAGGGAAGGCTTGTCGCGGTCGTGGGTGGAGAGGAAGACGGTGCCTCCGAGGGGCAGGGCTTCGCCGGCGGCGATCTCGGCCTTGGCATAGGCCATGCCGAAGCTGGCGCCGCTGCCCATCACTTCCCCGGTGGAGCGCATTTCCGGACCAAGCAGGGTATCGGATCCTGGAAAGCGCTTGAACGGCAGCACCGCCTCCTTCACGTTCTGGAGGGGTGGCCTGGGCTCGCTGGTGAGGCCCAGCTCGCGGAGGCTGTGGCCGGCCATCAGCAGGCTGGCGATCTTCGCCAGGGGCACACCGGTGGCCTTGGCCACGAAGGGCACGGTGCGGGAGGCCCGGGGGTTGGCCTCGATGATGAACACCCGCTCCGCCTGCACGGCGAACTGGAGGTTGATCAGGCCGCTCACGTCGAGGGCCAGGGCGAGGGCTTCGGTCCACTGGCGGATCGTGGCCAGGGCCTGATCGGAGAGCGACACCGCCGGCAGGGCGCAGGCCGAATCGCCCGAGTGGATGCCGGCTGGCTCGATGTGCTCCATCAGGCCACCGATCACCACGCTTCCCTGCCGGTCGGCCAGGGCGTCCACGTCCACTTCAATGGCGTTCTCGAGGTACTGATCGATCAGCACCGGGTGATCGGGCTCCACCTGCACCGCCTCCACCATGTAGCGGTTCAGTTCCTCCTCGTCGAAGACCACCTCCATGGCCCGGCCCCCCAGCACGTAGCTGGGGCGCACCACCACCGGATAGCCCACCCGATCGGCCACGGCGCGGGCCTCGGCCTCGCTGCGGGCCAGGCCGTTGCGCGGCTGGCGGATGTCGAGTCGACGCAGGATCGCCTCGAACTGCTCGCGGTCCTCGGCCTGATCAATCGATTCCGGTGAGGTGCCCCAGAGCCGGGTTCCGGTGGCCAGACCTTCGGGCCCGGCCAGCCAGCGCAGCAGGGGCAGGGCGAGCTTGAGCGGGGTCTGGCCGCCGAACTGGACGATCACCCCCTCCGGTCGTTCCGCCTCGATCACGTTGAGCACGTCTTCGAGGGTGAGCGGCTCGAAATAGAGCCGATCGCTGGTGTCGTAGTCGGTCGACACCGTTTCCGGGTTGCTGTTCACCATCACCGTGGCGAAGCCGTCGGCCCGCAGGGCGAAGGAGGCGTGGCAACAGCAGTAGTCGAACTCGATGCCCTGGCCGATGCGGTTCGGTCCGCCGCCGAGGATCATCACCTTGCGGCGGCGCTCCGGTTGCACTTCATCCTGGGGCTCCAGGCGCACGAGCACTCCGGAGTCATCGAGGCGCTCCAGGGGCCGCTCGTAGGTGGAGTAGTGATACGGGGTGGTGGAGGAGAATTCCGCCGCGCAGGTGTCCACGGTCTTGAACAGGGCATTCACGCCAAGCCCCTGACGGGTTCGGCGCACGCTCAGTTCGTCGCTGCCGCTGGCCCAGGCGATCTGGCGGTCGGAGAAGCCCAGCTGCTTGAGCTCCAGCAGATCAGCCGCCGAAAGCTGCTCCAGCCTGCGGTCCCGCAGCAACCGCTCTTCAGCTTCGAGCAGTCGCCGCAGTTTGGCGAGAAACCAGGGGTCGATGGCGCTGAGCCGGTGGATGTCGTCGTCGCTGCGTCCCGCCACCATCGCGGCCCGTACGGCGTAGATCCGATCGGGCGAGGGCGTACGCAGCATTCGCTCGAGGTCGCTGGGCTCCGGGGGTTCGTCGGGGCGGTCGCAGCCCCAGCCGGCATGGCCCGTTTCCAGGGAACGCAGAGCCTTCTGAAACGATTCCTCGAAGCTCCGGCCGATCGCCATCGCCTCCCCCACCGACTTCATCGAGGTGGTGAGCACCGCCGGGGAGCCCCGGAACTTCTCAAAGGCGAAGCGCGGGATCTTGGTCACCACGTAATCGATCGTGGGCTCGAAGCAGGCTGGGGTCTTGCCCGTGATGTCGTTGAGGATCTCGTCGAGGGTGTAGCCCACCGCCAGGCGGGCGGCGATCTTGGCGATCGGGAAGCCGGTGGCCTTCGACGCCAGCGCCGAGGAGCGGCTCACCCGTGGGTTCATCTCGATCACCACCACATCGCCGTTGGCGGGATTGATGGCGAACTGGATGTTGCTGCCGCCCGTTTCCACGCCGATCTCGCGGATGATCGCGATCGACTGGTCACGCAGCCGCTGGTACTCCCGGTCGGTGAGGGTCTGGGCGGGGGCCACGGTGATCGAATCCCCCGTGTGCACTCCCATCGGGTCGAGGTTCTCGATGCTGCAGATGATCACCACGTTGTCGGCCAGATCGCGCATCACCTCCAGCTCGAACTCCTTCCAGCCGATCAGTGACTTCTCGATCAGGATCTGGTTGACCGGGCTGGCTTCCAGGCCGCTCTTGCAGAACGCTCGGAATTCCTCGGGGTTGTAGGCGATGCCGCCGCCGGATCCCCCGAGCGTGAAGGCCGGCCGGATGATGCGGGGGTAGCTGCCGATCGCTTCCCCCACCGTCTCGGCCTCCTCAAGCGAAGAGGCGATGCCCGAGGGGCACACGGCCACCCCGATCCGCTCCATGGCCTCCTTGAACAGCCGACGGTCCTCGGCCTTCTGGATCGCTTCGAGGTTGGCGCCGATCAGCTCCACCCCGAAGCGCTCAAGGGTGCCGTCCTCGGCCAGGGTGACCGCCAGGTTGAGGGCGGTCTGGCCGCCCATGGTGGGCAGCAGGGCATCGGGACGCTCCAGCTCGATCACCCGTCGCACCACGTCGGGAGTGAGTGGCTCGATGTAGGTGCGATCCGCCATCTCCGGATCGGTCATGATCGAAGCGGGGTTGGAGTTCACGAGCACCACCTCGTAGCCCTCGTCGCGCAGGGCCTTGCAGGCCTGGGTGCCTGAGTAGTCGAATTCGCAGGCCTGGCCGATCACGATCGGTCCCGAGCCCAGCAGAAGGATGCGATGCAGATCCGACCGGCGAGGCATGGGCGGCGTCTGAACGGCCAAACGACGCCAGCCTCTCACGGCCCCTCCACGTCCCGGGCGTTGGGGTGCTGTGTCCTCGCTAACGTGAGCATCTTGAGATCGGCGATCGTGGCTCCATGAGCGAACTCCAGCGCCTGAAGGGGCTCCTCCCTCCGGAGATGCAGAGCTGGGTGTTCGTGGAAGCGGCCGCCTCGGCCGACCCGCCTCTGATCACGATCGAGGAGATCGGCCGCGACGAGGTGGAGGTCCAGGTGGATCTGACCAGGTGGGAGCCCTTCGCCCTCGATCACCGCAACCTGCTCTTCTGGCATGAGGTGGGGCGCATTCAGAACGATGCCGTTCCCCGCGACGGCTGGGAGATGGCCGCCCTGGCGATCGGCCTCGGCGGAGCGATCGGGGAACTCTGGGTTCAGGACGGCCTGCTGCTGATGATGGCCCTGGGCCTGTCCGGATTCGCCGGTTACCGTCTCTACCTCAAGAACAACAACGAGAAGCGCCTGCAGGACGCCATCGCGGCCGACGAGCGGGCCATCTCCCTGGCCTGCCGCTTCGGCTACACCCTCCCCAACGCCTACAAGAGCCTGGGGGGCGCCCTGAAGGAACTGCTCGAGCAGACCCGCAAGAAGCGCCGCCGCTCCTTCTACGAAGACCGCCTCGAGGCCCTGCGCAAGAGTGCCGGGCGGGCCAGGGCTGAAATGGCCCAGCAACAGGGAAGCCGTCAGTCCGTGACCAGTGAGAACGTCTATGGCTGATCCAGCCACCAGCCCCACTGCCGTGGACTCCGGTGACAGCCGGGATCTGGCCCTGCTGGCCGCCGAAGCCTGCGACGACCGCAAGGCGATCGACATCCAGTTGATCCGGGTGGAGGAGGTCTCCTCCCTGGCCGACTGGTTTGTGATCTGCTCCGGCCTCTCCGATGTGCAGGTGCGCGCCATCGCCCGCTCGGTCGAAGATCGTCTTGAGCTGGAGGCCGCCCGCCTGCCCCTGCGCAAGGAAGGCCAGAGCGAAGGCCGCTGGGTGTTGCTTGATTACGGCGAGCTGATCGTGCATGTGCTCACACCGGCGGAGCGCAGCTACTACGACCTCGAATCCTTCTGGGGGCACGGCGAACACGAGCCTTTCCTAAGCTCTGCACAAGCTCTTCCCCAATGAGGGCCGACCCGGCGACTGCCTGCTGACTCCCCTGTGACTGCCATGGATCAGGCCTGCTCGGAGAGCCCCTGCCCGGTGCCGCACGACCAGCGCCCTCTTGAGGAGTATCGCCAGCTCTGTTCCTCCTGGTTCTTCGCCTGGCCCTCCCTCACCAGTGCAGGACTGTGGCGCCCCCTGCTGATCAGCTGGCTGCTGTCGCTGCCGCTCACCGCCCTGATCAGCTCGGGCAGCTGGACACTGCGCCATGACCCCCTGCGGCAGGTGGCCACCGCTTTGGTGGCGGCCGTGTTGCCGGCCCTGCTGCTGCTCTCCCGTCAGTGGCTGGGCTGGTCCTACGTCAACCGTCGCCTGATCGCCGAGCGGGTCGAGTACGAGGAATCCGGCTGGTACGACGGCCAGGTGTGGGAGAAGCCCCTCGCCTGGCGCCAGCAGGATCTGCTGGTGGCCCGCCACCAGGTGCGGCCGGTGCTGGTGCGGCTGCGGCAGGCCCTCGGCATGGCCCTGCTGCTGCTGCTCGGCGGCGCTGGCCTCTGCCAGGCTCTCTGAGCGCTCCACCCGCGGTCCCCATTTCCCCCCGATGACCCTGTCTTCCAGTTTCGGCAGCTCCCAGCGCCCCGGGGTTCCTCCCCTGGAGGTGCGTCTGCTGCGCAACGGCATCGCGGAGTCGGTCCATCGTGTCCACGCCGCGGTCTGCGACAAGCGGGGCCGCGTGCTGATGCGCGCCGGTGATCCCCAGCAGCTCAGCTTTGTGCGCTCGGCGCTGAAGCCTTTCCAGGCCATGGTTTTTGTGAGCAGTGGCGCAGCCGATCAGACCGGCAGCGGCGACCGGGGTCTGGCCATGGCCTGTGCCTCCCATGCCGGCACCGCCTCCCACGCCCGCGAGGCCTTCAAGATCCTCTGGAGCGCCGACATCGAGGCCGAACAGCTGCAGTGCCCCACCCCTGCAGGTGCCGACAGTCCGCTTCAGCACAACTGTTCCGGCAAGCACGCAGCCTTTCTCACCACCTGCCGGCGTCTGCATTGGCCGCTGGAGAGCTATCTGCAGGTGGACCATCCCCTGCAGCAGCAGATCCTGCGCCGGGTGGGGGAACTGCTGGGTCTTCCCGGCGCTGAGCTGGTCACTGCGCGAGACGACTGCGGAGCGCCGACGCTGCAGCTGCCCCTGGCCCAGATGGCCCTGCTGTTCGCCCATCTCGCCTCCTCCGAGCACGCCGATCTCGAACGGCTCAGCCGGGCGATGCTTGCCCATCCCGAGCTGGTGGCCGGTGAGGGTCGCTTCGACACCGAACTGATGGCCCGTGGTCACGGCATGGTGATCAGCAAGGGCGGCGCCGAGGGGATCCAGTGCATCAGCCGGGTGGGCGAGGGACTCGGACTGGCGATCAAGGTGGAAGACGGCGCCAGCCGCGCCAAGCACGCCGTGGCGCTGCACCTGCTGGAGCAACTGGACTGGCTCACCCCGCTCACCCTCGAAGAACTCAAGCGTCAGTTCCTCGTGCCAGGAGAGGCACTGGAGCTGGCGGTGAGCGGAGAACTGCGCTTCGACGCAGCCATCCCCTGAGCTCTCGGTTTGCTGGCCGGCACCTCCGGCTGGTAATCTCCTTCCAACGCCGCGGGGTAGAGCAGTCTGGTAGCTCGTCGGGCTCATAACCCGAAGGTCAGGAGTTCAAATCTCCTCCCCGCCACCACATCACTAAAGCCCAGCCATCTTCAGGTGGCTGGGCTTTTTGCTGGCCGTTCGCCCCCGCAGGCCGCGCCCGGAACCCCTCACCTAGCCTCGCCCCTGACGCTGGCTGGGAAGCCCAGGGATGTCCTCAGGCCTTGCCGCTTCGCTCCGATTCGATCCATCCATCACCTACGACGCGGTGGTGGTGGGCTCAGGAGCCACGGGCGGGGTAGCCGCGATGGTGCTGGCGGAGGCTGGCCTGAGGGTGCTGGTGCTGGAGGCTGGCCCCGACCTGAGCCCGGCGAGGGCCTTCGGCCGGGAACCGCTCAACAGCCTGCGTCGGCTGGCCAACCTCAGCAGCGGCCGCCAGCGGCTGCAGAGTCAGCATCCGGGCTACTGGAAAGCCAATCCCGATCTCTACGTGGATGAGCTCCAGAACCCCTACACCACCCCCGAGCAGCGGCCGTTCCTGTGGAGCCGGGGCAGGCAGGTGGGAGGAAAGAGCCTCACCTGGGGTGGCATCACCCTGCGCCTCTCCGACCACGAGTTCAAGGCGGCCGAGCGGGATGGGCATGGCCTGCCCTGGCCGATCGTCGGGGAGGATCTCGCCCCCATCTATGACCGTCTCGAGCGCATGCTCGGCGTCCATGGCCAGCGCGATGGGCTCCCCCAGCTGCCCGACGGCCAGTATCTGCCTCCGCTGCCCTTCACCCCCGCCGAGAAGCACCTGGGCGCAGCGATCGCCCGCGATCTGGGGCTGCCCCTGATTCACTCCCGTGGGTTCCGTCTGCAGCGTCCCTCGCCGAGCAGCCCCTGGCCTCGCTCCTGTTCCCAGGGCGGCGCCCTGGCCCGTGCCCTGGCCAGCGGCAGGGTCTGCCTGCGCAGTGACGCCGTGGTCAGCCACGTGGAGATCACCGACCGTGGCCTGGCCGATGGGGTCGTGTTTCTTGATCGGCTCAGTGGCGCCAGTCACCGCTGCAGAGCAGCGCTGGTGGTGCTCTGCGCCTCCACGCTCGAGAGCGTGCGCATCCTGCTGCATTCCGGTGAGCCCCATCAGAGCGGCGGTCTGGTGGATGGGTCGGGCACCCTGGGCCGCTACCTGATGGATCACATCTCCACCAGTCGCTTCTTCGCCCTGCCCGACCAGCCCGCGCCGGAGGAGGCCGCCGAACTGTCGGGGGCGGGCAGTGCCTTCATTCCCAACACCGTCAACCTCGACGGCCTCGGCGAGCTGCCTTTTCTGCGGGGTTACGGGATCTGGGCGGGGGTCCAGCGTTTCGATCCGCCTGTCCCGCTCAAACGCCGGCGCCAGGAGGCGGTGGGGTTTCTGATCGGCCATGGCGAGGTGCTGCCCCGGGCCGAGAACCGGCTCAGCCTGAGTGCCACCAAGCGTGACGCCTGGGGACTGCCGGTGCCGCACATCGACTGCCACTGGGGGGAGAACGAGAGGCTGATGGTGGCCCACATGCAGGAGCGCATGCAGCAGGTGGTGACCGCCGGGGGAGGGCGGATCCGCCCTCTTGAGGACCTCTTCCTGTTCCCCCTGGCCGAACCGCTCGTGCGCCGCGGTGTGGCCCTGGCTCCAGCGGCAGCCCCTCCCGGGTATTACATCCACGAACTGGGGGGCGCACGCATGTCGTCGAGCCCTGAGCAGGGTGTGCTCGACCCCTGGAACCGCCACTGGCAGGCGCGCAACCTGCTGGTGACCGATGGTTCCTGCTGGCCCAGTGCCGGCTGGCAGAGCCCCACCCTCACGGAAATGGCGATCACCTGGCGGGCGTGCGCGCGGGCCGCCGATGATCTGCGTCGCTCGGCGATGTGAGCAGCTGCACACCGACACCGGCAACTGGTGTCGATGACCACAATCCCCCAGCTGATCAGGCCGCACACTCTGCAGGCGACCTTTCAACGGGTCGGGCAAGGGAGAAACGGCGGGAGCGGCAGCTTCCGCTTTTTTTTGCCTTCTGCCGTGCCTCAGTTGGAGCCGGCCTTCATGAACAGGCCATTGAGGTAGTGCTGGGTCACGCTGCGGTCGCTGCAGCCGTTCTGGAACAGAAACCCCGCCAGGGCCGCGGTGATCAGCCGGTACTGATCCCAGTGGGGGTGGTTGCGCATGAACTCGTGCATGCCATCGAACAGGGCTTCTGGGATCTCCGCTTCCAGGCTGATGTCAGCACTGCCCTGGGGCTGGAGACCATCGTGGGACTGGGGCATGGATTCACTCTTCGCCAGCCCAGCAAGCCACGGGGAGGGGGGAGGCGTCAAAGCGGCGTGCCGCTCGCCAATCCACCCGGCCCAAGGCTGAGACAGCCAGACCGCTCACGGTCTGGCTGTCCTTCTGGGGCACCGGACCCTGGGCTCAAAGTGCTGTGATCGAGCTGTCAAGTGATGGGCCTGGGGAAGCTCGCAATCCCCAGGCCCAACGCCATGACGGCCAGTTCGGCCCTTCAACCTGTGGAAAAACCCCATGCGGCCTGGGGAAAACCCTGCCAACCTGGGGAAATCGTTGATCAATCAGCAGGGCTTATGCCTGCTGTGTCTCCTGGGACTCGGCTGAGATCGAGACAGGTGAGCCAGCCGCCCCGAGGCTGCGGGGGCCGAGGGGATGGTTGGCCTGGGGGTAGGGCGCATGGCTGTGGTCATGGCTGTGGCTCAGGGGGATCGGCACGCCGTCGGGCTGGCAGGCACCGGTGCATTCCCGCTCGCAGAGGGTGCAGCTCTCCACCAGTCCTTCCACGTGGTGATGGTGGCTGCGCTGGGGAGCGCCCACTTCGCTCTCGAAGCCAAGCACCTGGGCGCGGTACTTGCACAGAGAACAGTTCATCTGGGTTTCCCCTCGGATCACCTCTTCCACCCGCTCGCGGAAGGTGTCGAGCACCAGGGGGTGGTCTCCCAGGTAACTCGCCGAGAGAAACTCGATCTCAGGGTGGTCTTCGGCGACCCGCTGGGTGTGCTGCCGGATCCGGCTCACCAGAACGCCTGAGAACAGAAAATAGGGAAAAACGACGATGCGGCGGAAGCCCAGCTTGATGGCATGGCGCAGGCCGGGTTCCACCAGGGGAAAGGTCACTCCGGAGTAGAGGGTCTCACCCCAGCCGAAGCCCATGCCTTCCACCAGCATCCGCGTCACCTTGCTGACGTTGGAGTTGGCATCGGGGTCGGAGGAGCCACGGCCCACCACCACCAGCAGGGTGTCGTGGCGTGGGACGGAGGCATCAGCCTGCATCAGGCAGGCCTCGATCCTGGCGGCGGCGGCCTGGATCATCTTGCGGTCGACCCCCAGCTCACGGCCGTAGTCGATGCGCAGGCCGGTCTCGGCCGCATAGGTGTTGAGCACCGAGGGAATGTCGTTCTTCGCGTGGCCGGCTGCGAACAGCATCCCCGGCACCGCCAGCACGTGCTCCACGCCCTGGGCCCGCAGGTTGTCCAGGCCATCCCGCAGGATCGGTCGGGCGAATTCCAGATAGCCGTAATCGACGGGGACGCCTGGCAGGCGTGTGCGCAGTCCCTCGGCCAGCTGCGCGAATTCACCCACCGCCAGCCGGTTGCGGCTGCCGTGGCCGCAGACCATCACACCGAGTTTGCCGTGGGGGCCGAGGGCCGCCAGGGGTTGCGCTGGAGAAGAAACCATGGGCCATCCTGCCTGTGGGGACCCTATCGCTCTCCCCTCGGCCCCACTGAAGCCGCCCGTAAGACCTTGTTTGGCAGTGCAGCCCTTCAACCGACGGTCCGCCAGGCTCAGGCCTCAGGCGCTGTAGGCCTTGCGCGCCGGGATCGGATAGGGAATACGGCGGTGACGCATGCGCCGCCAGACCTTCACGAAGGAGCGGATCACCAGTTCCAGTTCACCGCGGCTGAGACCGCTGTCGCGCAGCTGGCCATCCAGCCGGCGGGCATCGATCAACCGTCGCACCATCGCGGAGGCCTCCAGTTCGGAGGTGCCAGGAGGCAGGGAGCGCAGGGCGGCTTCGCAGCCGTCGGCGAGCATCAGGATGGCCGTTTCCCGGCTCTGGGGGGTGGGACCGCGGTAGCGGAAGTCGGCTTCCGGGGTGGAGGGGTCGCGCTCGCGGGCCTGGTGGAAGAAATATCCCATCCGCAGGGTGCCCTGATGCTCGGGAATGAAGTCTTCGAGAGGTCGCGGCAGTCGATACTTCCGAGCCAGTTTCAGTCCTTCATCCACGTGGGCCTGCAGAACCCTGGCGCTTCCGAAGGGATCATCGAGCTCATCGTGGGGATTGGGACCCTCGGTCTGGTTCTCGATGAACCACTGGGGGGCATGAAGCTTGCCCACATCGTGGTACAGGGAACCGGTTCGGATCAGGTCCACATCGGCCCCGATCGCCCGTGCCCCCTCCTCAGCAAGCCCGCAGATCATCAAGGTGTGCTCAAAGGTTCCCGGAGCCTCTGTGGACAGGCGGCGCAGCAATGGCCGCTCCAGATCGGCCATCTCCAGCAGGCGGGCCCGCGTCAGCAACCCGAAGAAGCTCTCCACCAGGGGGCCGAGCAACAGGCCGCCCATCAGCAAGCCCCCCATCAGTAGTGCCTCTGCAGCCAGTTCAGTGCCGCTGGGGGGCACCCGGGTACGTCCATGCCAGAGCGCCACGCTCTGCAGGGCGACCCACTGAATCACCAGAGCGACGATCGGCAGCAGAATCGCCAGCTGCACCAGCTGGGCCCGGCTGCGCTGGCGGCCAGCCAGCACCGCCGCCACCGCCGCCACCAGGGCTGCCACCAGCAGGCGAACTTCGCTGAAATCATCGAGCGGCTGGGGCCAGAGCAGGCTGGCCACCGCCAGCCAGCCCAGCCCGGCCGGTGTCCCCAGGGCCTGGGCCAACAGCAGGGTGGGGGGCACCAGCAGGGCCAGGGGGCTGGCGGCATTCCCCAGCCAGAGCTTGAACCCCTGCACCACCGCCAGCATCGTCAGGGCCAGCAGGGCATGGCGAGGCTCCAGGCTGCAGCGCCAGCGTCGCAGGATCAGCACCATCACCAGGCAACCGGCCATGGCCTCGAGGAAGTAGCCCAACCAGGCCCTCAGCAGGGGGCGGCGGTTCACCAGGCCGAAGTAGTCGAGAACGTCGTAGGCCTGCGGACTGATCGGTTCACCGCGGCGGGCGATCAGATCCCCCTTCTTGACCACGATGCGCGGAATACCCTGTTGGCTCAGCAGCTCCTCAATCAGCTGCTGACTCATCAAAGGGTCGGTGCGCAGATTCGTGCGGCCCTGCAGGTTCGTGGCCAGCAGCCTGCTGCCGAGGCCCAGGCCAGGTTCCGGCATGGGGGAGAGCTGGAGCCGTGCAGCCTGCTGCAGCTGCTGCTTGGCGAGGTTGCCCACGATCCCCTGACTGAGCATCCGTTGCTGCGCCTTGCGCAGGGCCAGCTTCCAGGTGTTGAGATCCTTCGGGTCGCGACCCACCAACCAGCTCTGTTCCAGGGGGCTGAGGTTGAGCGGTCCCACCCGGGTCTGGCTGCTGCGAGCGACCTGATCCAGTTCCTGCAGCTGACGCTCCAGCCGCTCCTGCAGGACCCGGTTCGCCTCCAGGTCGATCACCTGCACGTGGGTTCGGGTCCCCAGCTGAGAGCGCCTCTGCTCGAGGGCCTCGGAATTGATCACGGTGGCGGCCTCGGGGGCGCTCACGCTGATCGGAGCGGCAATGCCTGGACGCAGACTGGGCTCCACCAGCCAGGGCCAGCTGGAGATCATGGCCACCAACGCACAGCCCAGCAGGATGCCCGCCCAGTCGAGCCGCCGCCAGGAGCAGAGGGCCTGGCAGGGACTTTCCTGCCGCATCAGCCGGCGCCAGATGTTCTTGAGGCGACCCCGTCGCAGCACCATCACCGGTCACTTGAAACCCAACGCTAGCGAGAGCGTCTGCGCACGCTTCGCTGCATGCTGGAGCTCACCGCGAGCATGAACCCGATGGCCCTTCGTCTCGACGGCCGCCAACTTGCGGCGGAGCTGGAGAATCGCCTGCGCGCCATCATCAGCGACCGGCTTCAGGGGGCTGGCCGCCCCCCCGGCCTGGCGGTGCTGCGGGTGGGCAACGATCCTGCCAGTGGGGTGTATGTGGCCAACAAGGCCAAGGCCTGCGCCCGGGTGGGCATCCACAGCCTGGTGAAGCATCTGGGCGCCGACACCGGGCAGGCAGAGCTGCTGGCCACGATCGCGGCGCTCAACGACGATCCTGCGGTGGACGGGATCCTGCTGCAACTGCCCCTGCCTGCGGGGTTGGACGACACTCCGCTGCTGGAGGCGATCGATCCGGCCAAGGACGCTGACGGACTGCACGCTCTCAACCTCGGCAGGTTGCTCAGGGGGGAACCCGGGCCACGCAGCTGCACACCGGCCGGGGTGATGGCCCTGCTGGCCCGCCATGGGATCGATCCCGCCGGTCGCCGCGCCGTGGTGGTGGGCCGCAGCATTCTCGTCGGCCAGCCGATGGCCCTGATGCTGCAGGCCGCCGACGCCACCGTGAGCGTGGCCCACTCCCGCACAACCGATCTGCCTGGTCTTACCCGGCAGGCGGAGATCCTGGTGGTGGCCGCCGGGCGCCCGCGCCTTCTGGGCGCCGAGCATGTGCGCCCCGGGGCTGTGGTGGTGGATGTGGGAATCCACCGCCGTGACAGTGGCCTCTGCGGTGATGTGCGGGCTGAGGAGGTGGAGCCGCTGGCCAGCGCCATCACGCCGGTGCCTGGAGGCGTGGGGCCGATGACAGTGACGATGCTGCTGGTGAACACTGTTGTGAGCTGGTGGAACCGCAGCGGGGCAGGCGACCAGGCCGCAGGCCCCGTTGACCATCCGTTGGCGGATCTTCTGCCGTGAGCCACCGCCAGACCGATGGCCTGAGAGAATCCCCGCCAGCGCGCTTGGACCCATGGCCGTGGCGGTGAGCACGGGATTCGATTTCGCCGCCTACCTGGGGTCGGCCCGGGAGAGGGTTGAACTGGCTCTTGAGGCGGCCCTCGGCCCTGAGCGGCCCGAGTCGCTGCGGGAGGCGATGCGCTACTCGTTGCTGGCCGGTGGCAAGCGGCTTCGTCCGATCCTCTGCCTGGCGGCCTGTGAGCTGGCCGGTGGAGACGTGGCCCTCGCCCTGCCCTCAGCCGTGGCGCTGGAGATGATCCACACGATGTCGTTGATCCACGACGACCTCCCGGCCATGGACAACGACGATCTCCGTCGTGGTCGTCCCACGAACCACAAGGTCTACGGCGAGGCCCAGGCGATTCTCGCCGGTGATGCCCTGCTGACCCGAGCCTTCGAGATGGTGGCCCTGCGCAGCCCCGGCGTGCCACCGGAGCGCCTGTTGTCGGTGGTCGGTGAGCTCTCGCTGGCGGCCGGAGCGCCTGGGCTGGTGGGAGGCCAGGTGGTGGACCTGGAATCAGAGGGCAAAGACGTGGATCTCAACACCCTGGAGTACATCCATCTGCACAAGACTGGTGCTCTGCTCCAGGCCTGCGTGCTCACCGGGGCCCTGATCGCCGGGGCTCCAGACCCTTTGCTGGAGGCCCTGCGCACCTACTCCAGGGGCATCGGCCTGGCCTTTCAGATCATCGACGACATCCTCGACGTCACCGCCAGCAGCGAAGTGCTCGGCAAGACGGCAGGGAAGGATCTCACCGCCGACAAGACCACCTACCCCAAACTGCTGGGTCTGGAGGAATCCAGGCAGCGGGCGGATGCCCTGGTGGCGGAGGCCAAGGACGCCCTGCAGCCGTGGCAGGCCAGGGCCCAGCCCCTCCTGGCCCTGGCCGACTACATCACGAGCCGCGACCGATGAGCACGTCCTTCGTTCCGGATGGGCCCCTGCTTCAGTTGCTTGACAACGGTGTGCTGGCCTGGGCCCTGATCGCCTGTGGCCTGGCCCAGCTGGGCAAGTTGCTGGTGGAACTGGTGGAACACGGGCGCTGGCGGCCCGCGGTGCTGTTCGAAACCGGAGGGATGCCCTCCAGCCACTCGGCCCTGGTCACCGGGGCCTGCGCAGGCATCGGCTGGGAGCTGGGAGTCGATGATCCGCTGTTCGCCTTCGCCTGCACGATCGCGTTCATCGTGATGTACGACGCCAGCGGAGTCCGCCGGGCGGCGGGTCTCCAGGCCGCTCGCCTCAACGGCCTGCCCGACTCCCTCTGGACAACTGAGCTGCCGTCTGAGGAGTCTCAGCCGACCCCGCCGCTGTCGCCGTCAACGGCTCCGCTCGCCCCACTGCTTCCCCTCAAGGAAAGCCTGGGCCACACCCGCGGTGAGGTGCTGGCCGGAAGTCTGATCGGCCCGGCGATCGCCCTGATGGGCCTCGCCCTGGCTGGTTCTCCGCTGCAGATCGCCCAGGGGTTGGGTTGGCTGCCCCTGGCCTGAACGGCAGCCCGCCCGCGGCCCCTCTGCGGCTCACACCCTCCCAGCGCCGTGCGGTGGACAGCTTCGGCGAGTGGCTGGCGCGACCTGCCCGGGATGAGCCCTTCGTGCTCAGCGGTTTTGCCGGCACCGGCAAGACCTTTCTTTCGATGCTCTTCCTGGCCGAGGCCGAAGCAAGGGGTCTCTGCTGGACGGCGGTGGCCCCGACCCACAAAGCCGTCGGAGTGCTGCGGGGGTATCTGGAGCTCGCGGCACTGCGTCCCACCTGGCATCCCTCCACACTGCACAGGCTGCTGCGGCTGAAGCTGCGCCGCCAGGGGGGACGTGAGGTCTGTGAGGAGACCGATCAGACGGCCCTGGCCCTGGAGCACCTCGGACTGGTACTGATCGATGAGGCCTCGATGGTGGATGGCAGCCTGCTGCGGTTCAGCCTGCAGGGAGCCCACCCCTACGGCACCCGCCTGGTGTTCGTTGGGGATCCTGCGCAGCTGCCGCCCGTGGGGGAAGCAAGCAGCCCGGTGTTTGCGCTGCAGCGTGCCTGCCGCAGCGAACTCTGCGAGGTGGTGCGTCACCAGGGGCCCGTGTTGCGCCTGGCCACCGCCCTGCGCCAGGAGCAGCTGCCCTGCCGCTTGCCGCCGGTGGGTCCACGCCGGCTCACCCCTCAGGGGGATGTGGCCGTGCTGGAGCGCGGTGCCTGGCTGGAGGCCGCCCAGGCGGCCCTGCGCCGGGCCGCCGCCGGCGACGATCCCGACCAGGCGCGCATTCTCTGCTACACCAACCGCTCCCTGGAGCGGCTGGTCCCCCTGGCCCGGCGCGCCATCCATGGCGCCATGGCCGACCAGCTGCCGGTGCTGCCCGGTGAGGTGCTGCTCAGCCGCATGGCGGTGATGGCGCCGGCCTGCCGCCAGGGGGCCGAAGGCGGCGAGGAGCCGGACATGGTGCTGGCCTCGAACAGAGAGTTGCTGGTGCGGGATGTGACACCGGAGCGCTGCGACCTGGCCGAGTTCGGTGTGGCGGAGGCCCCCGTGATCGACACCCAGCTGGTGGAGGTGGCGTTCGGGGAGACCCCCCTGAGCCTGCGACTGCTGCCACCGGTGGGCACCGCCGCCCGGGAGAAGCTGGAGGCCGTGCTGGGTGCCTTGCGGCGCCAGGCCCGTGAGGCGGGACAGGAGCAGGGCCGCTCCCACTGGCGTCGCTATTTCCTGGTTCGTGATGCCTTCGCCTCCCTCGGTCCGGCGGCAGTGCTCACGGTGCACCGCTCCCAGGGAAGCGGCTTCGGGGAGGTGTTCATCGATGCCGATGTCTTCTGGCCATCCGACCTGCGGCTGCGTCGTCAGCTGGTCTATGTGGCTGTCACCCGTGCCCGCCACGGGGTGTGGCTGGCCGGCGGCCCCGGTGGTGAGGCGGATCGCCGCCGCTGGCAGGAGGCCCTCGTCGAGCAGCACGATCCCCCCTAGGCCAGCTGCAGCCCCTCGATCCCCTGCCAGGCCAGATAGGCCGCCAGGGCCAGGCTGATCGTGCCCATCACCAGCTCCCCATGGGCGTAGAGGCTCTGTTTGCCCCGCTGCAGCAGCGGCAGCACACGCTCACGGCCCAGGGCCACCCCCAGCACAGGCAGCAACAGCAGGATGCTGGCTGACAGGGTGAAGACGCCCACCAGCAGCACCTCCTGGTCTCGGCCAAGGCCGGCGGCCAGGAGGGCCGAGGCGCCTTTGGCCAGCAGCACAAGGTCGTCGGGACTGATCACCTCGATCGCCATACTCACCCCGATCAGCAGGGGCAGGGGCAGAGCGCAGAAGCGATCCAGCTGGCGAATCCAGCCGGCGGGCTCCTCCCCCCCGGCCTTGGTGGGCAGCAGATCCCTGATCCCCAGGGCCAGCAGAGCCCCGGCTCCGATCAGATCCAGGCCGGTGCGGTGGTCGCTGCCCTGCTCCATGGTAAGCAGCAACCCATGGCCCACTGTGAGCAGCAGCGTCACCATCACGGCGATGGTGAGGATCCAGCTGAGCAGGAACAGCCCCCCCCGGCGCAGGGGATCAGGCCCCAGCAGCAGCAGTAGCAGCAGACCGATGTGGATCGGCGAGAGGCTGATTCCGCTGCCGTAGGCCAGCAGCTCGGCCCAGAGCGTGGCATCGGTCATGGGGCTGGCGCCGGGGGAAAGGTTCCGGCTCAGGATGGCGGGTTGCTCCCCCTCAGGCAGCAGATCTGCCGGAGAAGGGCGGGTGATCAACGGTCAGCGGCGCACCTCGAACCAGTCGTGTCCTCCGGGGGGGATCACACATTCGCTGACCCCACTCACGTGGGCTCCCGGGGGGCCCGACTCACACCACAGCCTCAGTTGCTCAAGGTTCTGGCTGCAGCCTTCCGCCTCCAGCTCCACCCGGCCGTCGGGTCGGTTCCTCACCCAGCCGCCCAGGCCAAGGGACTGGGCCCGGAGGCAACAGGCCTGCCGGTAGCCCACTCCCTGAACCCGTCCACTGACGATCAGGCGCCAGCGCTCCACAGGGGCAAAGGTGCCACCGTGCCGCCGGAGGTCCCCGCTTCCCCTGGCCAGGGCATCGCCCGGGCGGCCGCGTCGCGCAGGCGCCAGGGAATCGCCGAACATCCAGCCCAGTGGAGGTGCAGCCAGCTTGCGTGAAGCGTCGGTGTTGTCCATCCTTCCTGCCGCGGCGCCCAGCCCCAGCCTTCAAGCTGCCACAGTCGTTCGCTGCCGTCCACGAATGTGTCGCTCAGTTCCCAGCGGTGAAATTCATGGCCCACGAGGCCTTCACCCTGGCGGGTCACCAGGCCGTTTCCCATGGGTGTGGCCTGGCGATAGCCCAGTTGCAGCGGTCCCCGCCGGGCGCTGAACGGCAACAGACCGGCCATGGCATGGGCCTCGCCCAGGGGATCCAGCAGCTGCTGGCCGAGCAGGAGCAGGCCGCCGCATTCCGCATAGATGGGCAGGCCCGCTGCCGCGGCATGCCTGAGGTCGTCCTGGCTGCGCCGAGCGGCGGCCAGTTCGGCGGCATGCAGCTCGGGGTAACCCCCCGGGAGGATCACCCCGCGACAGCCCTGGGGCA
This sequence comes from Synechococcus sp. CS-205, assembly GCF_025128255.1. Taxonomy (NCBI): domain Bacteria; kingdom Bacillati; phylum Cyanobacteriota; class Cyanophyceae; order Synechococcales; family Synechococcaceae; genus Synechococcus; species Synechococcus sp. CS-205. The sequence continues at coordinate 20,715 of NZ_JAHLZB010000028.1, read as the reverse complement.
GGGGCTGATCGGCCAGGGGATCCCATGGAAGGGGGGTGACCCCCACAGCGGTGAGCAGCTCCGTGGCCTCGGGGTAACGGAAGTGGAAGGCCGCGTTGCTGGCGATGGCGATCGGCAGCTCCCTGCCGCCGCTGGTGTCGATCGCTTCCCAGGCCTGGGCCGAGGGATCGAGGCACCAGTGGATCGGATCGTCGGCGTTGCCTCGGCTCGGCAGGCGCGGCGGCGGGGCCAGCAGGGGCAGCAACCGCTCCAGATCCAGATGGCGCTCAGCCAGGGCGGCCCATTCCTCACTTCTGGCCTGGAAATCCTGCAGCTCGTGGGGAGGGAGCAGGCCCAGATGGCGGGAGGGAAGGCTGAGATCGGGATGGCGGGGCAATGACCCCAGCAGGGGCATGCCAATCGAGGCGAGGGCCTCGCTCAGCAGTGCACGGTGGCGCTCGGTGCTCACCCCGTTGAGCACGACCCCGGCCAGGTCCAGCCCGGGTTGGTGATCGCGGAAACCCCGAACCAGGGCTGCCAGGGAACCCGCCTGCCGACTGGCCTCCACCACCAGCACCACAGGAAGCTCCAGCAGGGTCGCCACCTCGGCGGAACTCCCTTCCGAGCCCGGGCCCCGCCCGTCGAAGAGGCCCATGACCCCCTCCACCAGGCAGTGGTCAGCCTGGCTGCCCCACCAGTGGAAGGCCCGCTCCAGCCATTCCTCGCCGCAGAGCAGGCGATCGAGGTTTCGGCACGGGCGTCCGCTCACCCGGCCCAACAACTGGGGATCGAGGTAATCGGGCCCCACCTTGAAGACCTGGACGCTGGCCCCACCACGGCGCAGCAGTGCGCTCAGGGCGAGGCTGAGCAGGGTCTTGCCGCTGCCGCTGCAAGGGGCCGCGATCAGACAGGCCATGGCTTCGAGCCCTCAGGCCGTCAGGCGTTGGGCAGCAGTTTGGCAGCCAGCGGGGCGGCCGCCGCCATCAGGGGATTGGTGGAGTCGTGGCCGCCCCCCAGGAGCCGGGCCATCTCCCACTCGTCGGTGGCGTGGCGCATCGGCACCACTTCTTCGGCCAGCTCCATCCGGGCCATCCCTCCGGCCTCGAGGCGCATGCACCCTCCCGATTCCGAGCAGAGGATCACGCAGACGGCCTGACGGCCGGGGGGTTCACAGATCAGGCGCAGGCCCATCACGCTGCCGGGATGGCTGCTGGGCACACCCACCGGCACCGGGCTGAGATGGAACTGAACCGGGACGCCATCGGTGCGCTGGAATTCCGCATGGATCTCCTCGTCGGGGCCGGCATGGGTCTCGGCCCAGTGCCAGCCGAGCCGATCCGCCAGCCAGGCCGCCAGCAGCAAGCCCTGCACCGGATGGGTGCCCTCCACGTCGATGTCGAGCTGCACCACGTGATTGAGGGCATCCCGGCGGCTGGGGGGATCGAAGACCATGGCCAGTGATTCGCGCCAGGCCCGCTGCCTCAGCCAGTTGAGGTCGTTCACCGGCTGACCGCTGGCCACGCGGCTTTCCAGCAGATCCAGGCAGCGGCGTGGGGTTCCCATGGCCGTGTCGATCACCAGGCGACGGCCCGCCGAGCAGAGGGCATCCAGCAGCTCGGGCGCTTCATCCAGGGAACCGTTCCACCACACCCAGCAGGGCAGATCGGCAGGCACCAGGGGTTGAAGCAACTGCAGACCCTGTTGCAGCGCGCCGAAATCACCGCGCAGCACCACCACATCGCCGCAGGCGGCGGCAGTTCCTTCCCCCGGCAGAGGACAGTAAGCGGCCACCAGGGTCTCCAGGGGCTGCCCGTGATCGAGGGTGGGGGCCAGGGTGATCAGCCGCCGCGGCTGGTAGGTGCTGATGGCCGAATCGATGTGCTGCCCGCGCAGGTCCTCGATGGCATGGTCCCCGCTCTGTTGACCCAGGGCCCAGGCGAGCTTGGGCGAGAGAGGGGAGATGCTCAGGGGCAGGCCGCAGGCGGGAACGGCCTCGCGGGCGGCCTCGAGCAGTTCGCTGCGCACCACCCCGGTGACGGGGCCGTCAAGACGGCCGGTGCGCACCAGATGCTGCTCCACCCAGGCCGGCTGCCACACCAGCAGCGTGAAGGTGGAAGCCCCGCTGGAGGATTCGAGATCCTGACTCCAGAGTTTGTCGAGGTAATCGGTGAGTTCCGGCGGTGGCAGGGCCACCGGGGCCTGAAGCGTGAGCTGGGGGGACATGGGGTCGGAGCGTCAGGACAGGGGCGAAGCGGGGGCTTGGATCAGAATCGGGCTGGGGTCAGGGGCGACGCCAGATCAGGCCATCACGGCCCAGCAGGTTGTCGGAGGCAGCGGGCCCCCAGGTGCGGGCTTCGTAGGGGTGCACCGGCAGCTGCCAGGGGCTGTCCTCGATCAGCTCCAGCAGAGGGGTGTACAACCGCCAGGCGGCCTCCACCTCATCGCCGCGGGTGAACAGGGTGGGGTCCCCCAGCATGGCGTCGGCCAGCAGGCGCACGTAGCCCTCATCGGACGGTTCACCGAAGGATTCGTCGTAGGAGAAGTGCATGTCGACGGGTCTGCTGCGCATTCCAGAACCCGGTGACTTGACCTCGAAGCGGAACCCCGCCCCCTCATCGGGCTGGATGCGCAGGATCAGCTGGTTGGCGGTGGGGCTGCCGCCGGCAGCGTCGAACAGGTGCACCGGTGCTTCGCGGAAGGTGAGCACCACCTCGCTCATGCGTTTGGGCAGGCGCTTGCCGGTGCGGAGGTAGAAGGGGACCCCCTGCCAGCGCCAGTTGTCGATGAAGAGTTTCATCGCCACATAGGTTTCCGTGGTGCTGTTGGGGTTCACCCCCGGCTCCTCCCGATAGCCCGGCAGGGGGCGGGCCGCGTTGCCCCCGGGGCCGTACTGCCCACGCACGCAGCAGTTCCAGGGCTCGAGCTCATCAGCGAGCCGCGCCGACTGAAGCACTTTGGCCTTCTCGTTGCGGATCGCCTCAGGCTCGAAGCGTCCGGGAGCCTCCATCGTGGTGAGGGCCAGCATCTGGGTCAGGTGGTTCTGGACCATGTCCCGCAGGGCGCCGGAACTTTCGTAGTAACCCGCCCGCTCCTCGACCCCCACGGTTTCAGCTGCGGTGATCTCCACGCTGGCGATGTAATTCCGGTTCCAGATCGGCTCGAAGATCGTGTTGGCAAAGCGCAGCACGAGGATGTTCTGGACCGTTTCCTTGCCGAGGTAGTGGTCGATGCGGAAGACCTGGCTTTCCTTGGCACTCTCCTGCACGATCCTGTTGAGTTCCTGAGCGCTGCCGTAATCGCGGCCGAAGGGCTTCTCGATCACCACCCGGCTGCGCTGGTCGTCGCTGAGCAGCCCGGCCGCTGCCAGGGCACGGCAGCCGCTTCCGTAGAACTTCGGCGACACCGAGAGGTAAAACGTGCGGTTGCTGCGGGTGGCTCGGTGGCGGTCGATCACTTCCAGACGCTGGGCCAGGCGCACCAGATGCTCAGGTTGCTGCAGGTCCACCGGCTCGTAAAAAAGCCCGGAGGCAAACTGCTCCCAGGCGCCGCGGTGTTCGCGGACCACATCCCCGAGGGCTTCAGCCATGTGGCCGCGGAAGTCGTCGTCGCTCCATGGGCGCCGTGCACAGCCCAGCACGGCGAATTCGGTGGGCAGCCGCCGCTGGCGGAACAGTTCGAACAGAGCAGGAACCAGCTTGCGTTGGGTGAGATCTCCGCTCGCTCCAAAGATCACCAGGCACTGGGGCGAGATCACACGCTCCTGGCGCAGCCCGACCCTCAGTGGATTGGTGAGCGTGACGGTCATGGAGTGGAGGCTGTTGAGACTGGTTTACCCACGAAAGCGGGGAACACCCGGCAAACGACAGCACAGGTTCCCCTCTGTGCTGATTTCGGCAAAAAAGCCCGCCGTCAGGGCGGGCTGATTCAGCTCAGGACAGGGCCGGAGGGGCGCTGAGGGCTCAGTAGGTTTCCACGTGCCAGCGCTCGGCCTTCTTGAGCTGGGGGCGAAGCTCAGCCCAGTTGAGTCCCTTGGCTTCAGCGGCCTTGCTCATAGCCTCATCGATGCCGGGCTCCATACCCCGCAGGCCACACATGTACACGTGGGTCTTGGGGTCCTCGATCATGGTGAAGATCTCGTCGCCATGCTCAGCAACCCGGTCCTGGATGTACATCCGACCGCCACTGGGATTCTTCTGCTCGCGGCTGATGGCCTTGGTGTAGCGGAAGTTGTCGGGGAATTCACTGAGGTAGTTCTGGAAATCCTCTTCGTAGAGCAGGTTCGGTGTGGTGGGCACACCCATGATCAGCCAGGCCTTGCCCCGGAACTGATAACCGGGGTTCTTGGCCCGCTCACCGGGATCGAACATGCGGCGCAGGTAGGCACGCATCGGGGCAATGCCGGTGCCGGTGGCCAGCATGATCACATTGGCTTCCTCATCGGGAGGGAGAAGCATCTCCTTGCCGACGGGACCGGTGATCTTGACCTTGGCCCCCGGTTCGATGTCGCAGAGAAAGGTGGAGCAGACGCCATTGATCGTTTCCCCGTCCTTCTCGTACTGGAGTTGACGCACACAGAGTGAAACGGTCTTGTCCTCGAGGTTGTCGCCGTGGCGGGTGCTGGCGATGGAATAGAGGCGGAGTTTGTTGGGCTTGCCGTTGCTGTCGACCCCATCGGGAATGATGCCGATGCTTTGGCCTTCCACGTAGTGAAGGTTGCCCTCGGAGAGATCAAACGTGATGTGATTGACCCGTCCGATCGCCCCGTCGGCCAGCAGGGAGTAGTTCCCAAGCACAGTGCCCACATAGGGATCCTTTGGCCTGTAGAGGTTGACGGGTACGGTTTCGTGCTTGGCGGATGTGGTCACGGCGGCAGTGGCGGCGTTGGCAGCGGTCGGAGCGGGCGCGGGAGTCGGGGGAGACGAGGCCTGATCAGCCGGTGTGACCGAAAGCAGACGTCCACCCTGTTGATTGATCATGCGCAGGGTTGCCTGCATCTGCGACAGGGGAATGGTGAGGCAGCGCTCGGCCGTGCGCGTGCCAGCCGCTTTGAGGCCCGCCACCACAAGGGTGAACATGCGGGCATCGGACTGACGAAGCGCTGCGGTCGAGATGCGCATGAACTCTCATTCTCCTAAAAATCCAGACCGATCATAGGCAACGTCTGTGATCTCTCCCTGATCGACCGTGGGCCTTTCCGCACCGGAATCCGCTTATTGCGGTTAGGTTTGGGCCCGGCCGGACCGATCAGGCCTGCCCGAATCCGGCGTTTCCCCTCACTTGGCGCAACTTTCGGTTCTGACCTCACCCTCCAACCAGGGCCTGCTCCACAGCCAGGCCAGCTGCTCGCTGGACACGATCCAGCAGGAGATGGAGCGGCTGCCCCAGGGAACACGCCGGCTGGCGGTTCAGTTGCGCCTTGAACTCCCACCCCAGCAGATCTGGGCCGTCCTCACCGACTACGAGAATCTCAGCCGGTTCATCCCCAACCTCTCCACGTCGCGCTTGCTCTGGCGCCGTGGGTCCACCGTGGGCCTCGAGCAGGTTGGCTGCCAGCAGTTCTGCGGTCTGCGCTTCAGCGCCCGTGTCGAACTTGAATTGTGTGAGCACCCCGACGACGGCCTGCTCCGCTTCAGCATGCGCCAAGGCGATTTCCGCCGCTTCGAGGGCGCCTGGCATGTCAGCGATGACCCAGGCGGCTCCCGACTGCTGTACGAGCTCACCGTGCAGGGACGTCAGGGAATGCCGATCGGCCTGATCGAGCAACGTCTGCGCGAGGATCTGGCGGCCAATCTCAGGGCTGTGCAGCGAGAAGCGTTGCGCCGCCGCGAGCAGAACTGAACAAGGGAGGTCTGAAGATCAACTGATCACTGCTACGGCAGCATCTTTTGCCGTTCGCTTTAATCAAAAAACCAGTTCCGCGATTACGTATAAATCGTTGAACTGGGAATTTTTAAGCTTGATTGTCATACCCCCAAGGGGATTCGAACCCCTGTCGCCTCCGTGAAAGGGAGGTGTCCTAGGCCTCTAGACGATGGGGGCGAGGCCACGGAGGTTCAGCGTTTTTCAAGCGCTGATTCCGATTCATGGACGCTACGGGTCGGAGTGTCCCTTCGTCAAGGCAAGGTCTGGCCTGGAGAGTTCTGCCCCGACCACACCGGAACGGTGAAGTGGAAACAGGCCCCTTCACCTGGCTCGGAGACCACCCAGATCTTTCCGCCATGAACTTCGGCGATACGGCGACAGACCGAGAGCCCAACCCCGAAGCCGGAGGTGGTGCCTGATGTCTGGGGGAGCCGCACCCGTTCCAGGAAAATACGCTCCTGTTCCCCGCGGGGAATGCCCGGACCGGTGTCGCAGACGCTCACCTGCACCCACTGGCTGGTGCGGTGCAGCAACGACAAGGTTACCTCGCCGTCATCGGGGGTGTATTTCAGCGCATTCTCCAGCAGGTTCAGCAGCACCTGGCGCATGCGCCGCTGATCGGCGAACACATCCGGAAGGTCAGCGGGAATGTCAGTGATCAGGTGCAGCGTCCGACCCACCCACAACTTCTCCAGCTCCAGGATCGCCTCCGCCGCCACCGGCGCCAGGGCAAGCCGCTGGGGGTTGAACAGGGCTTCCCAGCGGGTGGTGCCCACCTCCAGCAGGTCCTTGGAGAGGTGCTCGATGTCATCGAGGCGGCGGTCGAGCACATCACGGCAGCGGGTGTTGTTGATGTGCCCCAGTTGCAGGCTCTGAAGCGCCAGCTTGGCGGCGGTGAGGGGGGTGCGCAGCTCGTGGGCCACCATGCGCAGCAGCCTCTCCTGCACCCGCAGGCGCTCGATCAGGGTTTCGTTTTCCTGACGCAGCACCAGCACCTGGTCTTCCAGTTGCAACTCCCGCTGGGAACGGCTGCCATCCATCTCGGCGGGCCGCAGGCTCATGCCCAGGTCACTGACCACCTCCAGCTGTTGCCAACGGGGCAGCCAGCCCTTCAACTGATCCAGCACCGCGTTGCCCGCCAGCACCTGCCGGGGTGGTGGCTCCAGTTTCACCAGGGCCGGGGTGGCCACCAGCCGGTGCAGCTCCAGCAGCTCGGGTCGCAGGGCGGGGTTGGCCACCTCCAGAGCCACCTCGAAGCCGCAGTCGCAGGTTTCGAGGTAATGGAGCACGCTGCGCAGATCCGCGGAAGCGAGGTGGTGGGGGGCCGCCACCAGCAGCAATTTCAGGGGCTGCCGACTGGCCGGAGTGCTGCCCTTGGTGTCGCCGGGAAGGGGCCCGGCGGCAGTTGTGCCGGGGTCGGCGTTCCCCGCTTCGGGCAACTTGGCTGCAGGCGAAATCGTGCTGATCACCTTATGGCGTCCAACGGTTTCCCGAGGCCTGGCTATGACAACCCTGTGGCCTGACCCCACACCGCACCCCCACCTTCCATGACTTCTTCCACGCAACGGGTGCCGCGGGACGAGCCCGGTCCATCGACGATCCCCCCCCGGGGAAGCCGCATTCAGCTGGACAGCAGCCTGAGGCGATGGTTCTCCCGCAACCTCGGCCTTTGGCGTTCCAGGCGCCTCTATTTCTTCCGCGGCGAGGAGGAGGGCCTGCGGCTCGACAGCTTTCTGCGGATCGAATCCTATGAGCATCCGGTCGAAGGGGAGGCGGCCTATCGCTTCAGCTGGTGGCCGGAGCGGGATTTCGGCTTCTATGCCCGCAAGCCCCAGTACCAGGCCGAGGGCAGGCTGGATGCTTACCTCTGCGGTCACCAGCTGCGCTGCAGCAGGGGGCCTTTCTCGGATCTGCCCATGCGTTCCCAGATCCGCCAGGTGGACGAGCACGAACTGATCCTCGGGTCGCAGCATCAGGGCTGGGACATCGAGCAGCACATCCGCCTGATCGATCAGGACCGCTTCCGGGCCTGCTCGACCTTCTCCTGGCGGGATGGGGTGCTGGACATCACCGAGACCCACCATGAGATCCGCCTGGAGGGTCCAGGTGATCCACTTCCCACCGATTGAAGTTCGCGCCTCGGTGCAGCAGCATGGGGCTTGATGAACACGCTCTCCTTGCGCCTCCCGAATCGCCTCCGCCGGTTCCTGCTGCTGGCTGTCGTCCTCGCCATTCCTGCCTTTGCCGGGGCCCCTCCAGCCCAGGCGGCTCCTGCCACTGAAAGCGAGATGTCGCTCTACACCAGGATTGCGGCCGTCAACGTCTGCATCGCCCGGGGTGCCGGCGTCGAGTTCGACAAAGCCGCGAACATTGCCGGTGAAACGATCGCCCAGCTGATCAAGGGTCAGCACGACGGTCAGATCCAGCAGGTGGGCACCAAGGCGCTCTCGATCGAGGAGCTGCGCCGTGGCTCGGTCAACTCCGCGGTGATCGGCGCCGTCGAGCTCTGCGCCAAGGAGGTGCCCGCGGAAGTGGTCAAGAAGGTGCAGGACGCCCTCAAGCAGCAGGGCGGCTCCTGAGTCCGGGCTCTGCGGTGCCGGATCGGCCGCCGGATGCATCCGGACACATCCGACCCCCTCCGCAGTTGCAGTTCAGGTGGCCCTGGTGGCTTTGCTGATGGCATCCCTTCGGGGCTGTTCCTCAGCTTGACCACCATGAGCACCATGACTCGCCGGCTCACCCTTCTGCTCGCGGCAGGAGCCTGCGGCCTCTCCACACTCCTGCCTCCGGCCGCCTCGGCACAGGTGTACAACCAGGGCTACCGCGATTATCGGGGCTATCCGGCGGTGCCGACCCGGAACTGGCCCCCCGCTCCCTACCAGGACTACAACAGCCAGGCTCCCAACGGCACCACGCCCTTCGGGCAGCCGCCTGTGCCCAGAACCTGGGAAGAGGCCCAGGCCCTGCAGCAGCGCTGCTCGATCGGCCGCCTGGTGGGCGGGGTCCTCGGCGGTGGACTTGGGTACGCCGCCTCCCGCGGTGACGGGCGCACCTGGGTGGTTCCCCTGGGGGCCCTGCTGGGATCCCAGGTGGGCTGCAACACAGGCCAGGGCCGAGGTCCGCTCCCCTGGTGATCGCCGTTCGTGTGCGGAGACTCAGGCCCGGGGATCGGGGCGCCAGGATCAGAACGCCCTGTCCCCTCTGGCTTGATGAGTGTCGTGCGGCTGGCTGACTATCGCCCTTTCCCCTACCGGCTTGTGCGCACCGATCTGACTGTGCGCCTTCTCGGCGAGCAGGCCCTGGTGGCATCCACCTTGCTGCTGGAACCCCTGGCGAGCGGCCCCGAGCCGCTGGTGCTGCGCGGAGCGGGGTTCGAGCTGCTCTCCCTCAGCCTCGATGGCCAGCGCGTGGGGCCCGAAGAGATCCGCAGGGACGGCGACGCCTACATCCTCACCAACCTTCCCGGCCAGCCGTTTCGCCTGGACAGCCAGGTGCGCCTCCACCCCCGGGAGAACACCAGTCTCGAGGGGCTCTATGCCAGTGGTGGCATGGTCACCACCCAGTGCGAGGCGGAGGGGTTCAGGCGCATCACCCTCCACCCTGATCGCCCCGATGTGCTCAGCCTGTTCCGGGTGCGGATCGAGGCAGACCGTGGGGAGTGTCCCGTTCTGCTCTCCAACGGCAATTGCATCGAGCGGGGCGAGCTGCCCGCCGAGTCTGGTGAGGGAGTGCGTCATTACGCCGTCTGGGACGATCCCTTCCCCAAGCCCTCCTACCTGTTCGCCCTGGTGGCCGGAGTCCTCGAGGAGGTTCGCGACACCTTCACCACCGCCAGTGGACGGACGGTGCAGCTGCGCCTTCATGTGGAGCCCGGGGATACCCCCTACACGGCCCATGCCATGCGCTCGTTGCAGCGCTCGATGGCCTGGGATGAGCGTGTCTATGGGCTGGAGTACGACCTTGATGAATACAACATTGTGGCTGTGCGCCATTTCAACATGGGCGCCATGGAGAACAAAAGCCTCAACATCTTCAACTCCAAGCTGGTGCTCGCTGATGCCGCCACGGCCACCGATGCCGAACTGGAGCGGATCGAGAGTGTGATCGCCCATGAGTATTTCCACAACTGGACGGGCAACCGCATCACCTGCCGCGACTGGTTTCAGCTCTCCCTCAAGGAGGGTCTCACTGTATTCAGGGATCAGAGTTTCACAGCGGATCTGCATGCACCGGCGCTGAAACGAATCGAAGACGTAGCGATGCTGCGCAACACCCAGTTTCGTGAAGATGCCGGCCCCACCTCCCACCCTGTACAACCTGATCACTACCAGGCGATCGACAACTTCTACACCACGACGATCTATGAAAAAGGTGCGGAGGTGATCCGCATGCTGCACACCCTGCTTGGTCACGACACCTTCATGCGTGGGATGGCCACCTATGTGCAACGCCATGACGGCACCGCCGCCACCTGTGACGACTTCGTGCAGGCCATGCAGGACGCCGCCGGTGAGTTGTCCGCGAGCGATGGCGGCAGTGCCACGGCCAGCGGCTTCTGCTTTGACCAGTTCCGCCGCTGGTATCACCAGGCGGGCACCCCGCAGCTGGCGCTGAAACGCCTCTGGGATGAGGAGGATGGTCGCCTGACACTGACCATCAGCCAGCACACTCCGGCCACCCCGGGCCAGTCGAGCAAGCCACCGCTGGTGATCCCCCTCGCTCTGGGGGCGGTTGATCAGGCCGGTGAACCCCTGCTGCTGCGGTATCCAGGAGAAGCGAGCGCCACCGCCGAGGCCGCCTGCCTTGACCACGCCTGGGGGCCGCTCACCCGCTTGCTGGTGATCGATCAGGCCGAGCAGACCGTGGTGTTCGAGGGGTTCGAACCCCACAGCCACCCGCCGGCTCTCTCACTGTTGCGGCGATTTTCAGCTCCGGTGCAGCTGGAGTTCAAGCGCCCGGTCACGGAACTGCTGCATCTGCTCAGCAGCGACGGCGAGCCGCTGGCCCGCTGGGATGCCGGACAGGAGTTGCTGCGCCAGGTGCTGCTGCACCGGGCGGGCGGGGATCCCGATGAGGCCCTCGAGGACGGCCTGGTGGCGGCGTTCGGGCGGATCCTGCTGGAGGGCACCCTCAGCGACGGCAACCGTTGTGCCCTTTTGAGCATGCCCGGGCTGGCCGAGCTGGAGGCGGCCACCGACCAGCCGGATCCGCCGGCGCTGTTCGCGGCGATCAGAGATCTGCAGGCCCGCTTCGGCGACAAGCTGGCCGCCCCCCTGGCGAACTGCCTGGAGCGCTGCCGGCCCCAGTGGGAGCTTCCCTGGCCCGGGGGCGTCGGCGATCGACAGCTCACGGGGCTGGTCTGGTCCTGGCGCGCTGCCGCCGGCGACAGGGCGGTGATGGCCGAGGCCGCCGCCGCGGTGGATGGGCCATCGATGACCCTGGCGCGGGCAGGGTTGCGGGCCCTGCAACCCCTGGCTGTCCCCGAGCGGGAGCGGGCGATGGCAGCCTTCTATGGGCGCTGGCAGCAGAAGCCTGTCATCCTCGATGCCTGGTTCAACCTCGAGGCTTCGGCTCCCTTCGCCGATGGCCTGGAGCGGGTGGAAACCCTGTTGGGGCATCCCCGCTACGACCCGGCGGCCCCGAACTCGGTGCGGGCGGTCCTGGGTGGCCTGGTGGCCAACACACCGATCTTCCACGCCGCCGATGGCAGTGGCTACCGCTTCATGGCCGAGCAGATTGCCCGGCTCGACCAGCGCAACCCGATCACCGCATCGCGGATGGCCAAGGTGTTCAGTCGCTGGCAGAGCTATGGGCCGGATCGCGGCAGGAGGATGCGGGAGGCGATGGAGCAACTCGCTGGATCCGGGCTCTCGGCCAACACCCGGGAGGTGGTGGATCAGAGCCTGGGGCGGGAGCTGCGGGGGTAGGGATCCGGGTAGAGGGCCCCGTGCAGGCGCTGGAAGGAGGAGCGACGGGCCGTCGCCCCTTCCGCCCCCCCGTAGGTGCCCCAGAGACCCTCCCAGTAGAAATAGATCACACCCAGGCCGCGCCTGGAGACCTGCTCCACCTTCTGCTTCAGCACCGCTGAGGAGGTGGTGCGCCCGCCGAATCCCGCCAGCACGCCAATCTGCACGGGCATGCCCCAGCGCCTGGCCTTGACCAGGGCCGACTGGTCGAGGTCCTTGGTGAACCCGGCCACGGAGTAGGCGTAGTTCTGGACCACCAGCTCATCCACCAGCTGGCCGAGGGCCCAGATCTCCCAGTCCTGCAGCCAGTGGTTGTAGGCGAAGCGGAACGGCCCGGGTGAGTGGCTGATCACGGCGCCGCTGCGTTCGCTCTTCATCCTGGCGCGCAATTCCCGCAGCAATCCTGTGAGCTGCTGGCGCCGCCAGGTCATCCACTCGCGGTTGTTGTAGTCACGGGGGGGCTCGCGGCCCTTGTCCTTGCGGAACAGGGCACGGGTGTAGGTGTCGTAGCCGAGCTCCACCGGCCAGGCGAAATGGTCATCGAGCTGGATCCCGTCCACGCCGCAGCGCTTCACGATTTCACCGATCAGGCCGATCACCCGCTCGCGCACGCCGGGATGGGCCGGATTCAGCCACACCCGCAGATCCTTGAGGGGTGAGGTCTTGAGGTTGGCCCCGTGCATCGCGTAGAGGGTGGATCCGTCGCTGCGGTGCAGCACCCATTCGGGATGCCGGCGAACCACCTCGGCATCGGCCGGCTCCATCAGGCCGTACTCGAACCAGGGGATCACTTTCATCCCCCGACGCTGGCCGGCCTTGGTGATGCGGCAGATGGGATCAAGGGAGGCATTCACCTGCTTCAGCTTCGGCTCAATCGGCGCAAAGCGGCTGCGATGAAATGTGTAGCCCCGGCTCCAGACGTTGGGGTAGAGGGTGTTGAAGCCGGCGGCGTCGAGCTCGCCCACCGCCTTCTCGATCAGCCCGGCGTCGTAATAGAGGGGGCTGGGGCTGTTGGTCAGCCAGACCCCGACCCTTTGGCTGGCGGCCAGGGCCGGCAGGGCTCCCAGTGCCTGCAGGGACGTGGTGACCACCACAGTGGCCAGGGCCGGCAGGGCTCGCTTGAACCGGACCCGGCAGGGGAGCAGATGTCGGAACGGGATGACAGTCGTGGGCGAGGGGACAGGGCCTAGCGGAACATCGAGCTCACCGAGCTCTCTTCATGGATGCGCCAGATGGCTTCTCCCAGCATTTTGGCCACCGACAGGACCTGCAGCTGGGGGAAATTGCGCTCGTCGGTGATCGGGATGCTGTTGGTGACCAGCACCTCCTCGATCAGTCCTGGCTCGGAGAGGCGCTCGATGGCCGGCGGTGAAAAGACCGCATGGGTGGCGCAGGCCAGAACCCGCCTGGCACCCTCCCGGCGCAACAGGCGCGCCCCCTGGCAGATCGTGCCGCCGGTGTCGATCATGTCGTCGATCAGGACCGCCGTCTTGCCCGCCACGTCGCCGATCACCGTGAGGCTTTCGGCCACGTTGTGATCGGAGCGACGCTTGTCGATGATCGCCAGGGGCGCATCGTGCATGCGTTTGGCGAAGGCCCGGGCCCGGGCCACCCCGCCCACATCGGGGGAGACCACCACCATCTCACCCAGGTCCCTGGCGGAGAGGTAGTCGACCAGGACCGGCGAGCCGTAGATGTGGTCGCAGGGAATGTCGAAATACCCCTGGATCTGGGAGGAATGCAGATCCATGGCCAGCACCCGATCAACGCCCGACTGGGTGAGCAGATTGGCCACCAGCTTGGCTGTGATCGATTCCCTCCCGGCGGTCTTGCGGTCGGCGCGGGCGTAGCCGTAGTAAGGGACCACAGCGGTGATCTGGCGTGCGGAGGCCCGGCGGCAGGCGTCCACCATGATCAGCAGCTCCATCAGGTGATCGTTCACCGGAGCGCAGGTGGGCTGGATCAGGAAGACGTCGCAGCCGCGGATCGATTCCTGGATCTGGATGTAGAGCTCGCCGTCGGCGAAGCGCTTGATCACCCGCGGACCATCGGGAACGCCCAGGTAACTGGCGATCTCCCGGGCCAGGGCAGGATTGGACGTGCCGCTGAACAACCGCAGGCGGCGGGTGTCATGGGGCCTGGTGTCCTGCTCCACCCGTTCAGCAGTCAAGAAACTGGTCACGGCAGGCGTGAGCGAGCAGGGCAGAATCTTGATGGTAGAAGGCTCCCGGTCCCGCGAGGGCAAACAATGATGAAGGCTCCAGGGATACCCGCCACCCCCAGGGCCTCACAGGCTCCGCTGCGCCTGGTCCTGGTGGGGGCCGCCGCTGCGGCTGCGTCCGATGCGGTGGAGGATGCCGCCGGCCGTCTGGCGGCGCTGATCGGGGTCCCTGCCATGGCGATGCCTTCCCCGCACGAAGACGACGAAGCCGGCGTGGATGCCGTGATGGCCGAGCTGAACAGCCGAGGGGGATCCTGGGTGGTGCCGTTGCCCGTGGATCCCGGCCGCTGGCAGCCCTGGGGGGGGCGCTGGTCGGAGCTGCTCGGGTCCTGGCGCCAACCGGTTGTCCTGCTGATTGAGTCACACCAGGCGGATGGGGGGCTGCCGGCGGCCTGCACCGCCCTGATGGAGTGCAGTGGGGTTCCTCTGCTGGGGCTGATCCAGTGGGGTGGTGGCTTTGATCGGGAGGCTCGCCGCCGCGATGGACTCCCCTGGCTTGGGGGGCTCTCCCACTCCCCAGGGTCGGCAGCAGGCGGGGAGGCTGAGGAGGCGGATCTCAGTCTGTGCCTGAGCCTGGGAAGGCGCTGGAGCCGGATCACGGCGGAGGCCAGGTAGCCGCTCAAGGGTTCGGCCACAGCGGCGATGGGGCTTTGGCGCTGATCTGCCGCAGGGTCTGATCCGGTTTCGCTGGCGATTCCAGGGGAACCTGGCTGAAGCGGGGCGCCTTCTCCTGACCCAGGCCGGCGGTGAGCAGGCTGAGGGCCTCCCCCTGGCTGAGGTTGGTGTCGAGCTGGGTGGTCAGCCGCTGCCAGCGCTCGGGCAACTGGGCCCATTGGTCAGGCCGGGTCAGCTCACCCACCAGTTGGCCGATCACCAGCTCCTGCCTCTTCCGGCGACCCGCTTCGCCCCCTGCCTTGTCGCGGTAGCGCACCAGTTGCTCCACCTGGTCCCCCTTCAGCCGCTGCAGCCCGCCCTGAAGATCAATGCTGTAGGCCTGGCTCTTGTCGCTGTAGCTCAGGGGCTGATCCAGGTTCAGCTCCAGCCCGCCCAGGCCGTCGACCAGTTCGCGCAGGGCCGAGCGAGGCAGCACCACGTAGCGCTCTGGCTGGCCAGGGTCCAGCCCCACCAGCTCGGCCACCGCACCTGCACTGAGGGCCGCTCCCCCTTGGCGGTACAACGATCCGAGTGGCTGCAGCTTCTTTCGCCCGGGCAATTTCACGGCCAGTTCCGTGGGAATGGCCAGCACCTGCAGGGGGCCCTCAGGATCCACCCTCACAAGCAGCAGGCTGTCGCTGTTGGCGGCCCCTGCCGGTGCAGCGCCATTGGTGGCGGCGGCCAGGCGGTCGGCGTCGCTGCCAATCACCAGCACGGTGATCGGACGGCTGGGGGGATTGGCCAGGGGGGCCGTGTCGCCGCTCTCCTCCTCGCTGCTCAACCCCTGATCCGGCGGAGGCCAGAGACCATCAAGCAGGCCCACCGAGGTCACCAGACCGAGGGCCCCCAGGCCCAGCCCCGCCAGCCACCACCAGGGACCGCTTCGGGTTTTCCTGGAGCGTGTTCGGGACTGAGGCTTGTCTGCCACGAGCGGCTTGGCCTGAGGAACCACCTCACTTTGACGCAGCTTCTCCAGAGCCGGAGCCGTGGCCGATAGGTTGTGGAACCCCACGTCCCCGTCGGGTTTCCGCATTGAGCGCCGCTCCCCGTTCAGGCCCAACTCCGGCTGCCGCCTCCGGCTCCGGCAGCCAGCTGGCTCCCCATCAGCGGGCCCGTCCCCTGGCCAAGGGCAGCCTCAAACCGGCCCGTGACCTTTGCAGCGAGTGCGGCCTGTGCGACACGGGCTGGGTGGCTTACGTGCGCAGGGCCTGTGCCTTCCTCTCCCAGAGCTTCGATCGGATGGAGGAGCAGGCCCATGGCCGCAGCCGTGATCTCGAGAACGACGAGGAGCTCTATTTCGGGGTGCATCAGCGCATGTTCAGTGCCCGCCTGCGGGCGCCGATCGAGGGGGCCCAGTGGACCGGCATCGTCAGCCGGATCGGCGTGCGGGCCCTCGAGAGCGGTCTGGTGGATGCCGTGCTGTGCGTGCAGCAGAGTCCGGACGATCGCTTCACCCCGGTGCCGGTGCTGGCGCGAACACCCGAAGAGGTGCTGGCCGCCAGGGTGAACAAACCCACTCTCTCCCCCAACCTGGAGGTGCTGCAACAGCTGCCGGGCAGCGGCATCCGCCGGCTGCTGGCGATCGGTGTGGGCTGCCAGATCCAGGCCCTGCGCGCTGTGCAGGACACCCTGCCGCTCGACGCACTCCACGTGCTGGGCATGCCCTGCGTCGACAACGTCAGCCGAAGCGGGCTGCAGACCTTCCTGGAGAGCGCCAGCCGCTCGCCCGACACCGTGGTGCACTACGAATTCATGCAGGACTTCCGCATCCACTTCCGCCACAGCGACGGCAGCGAGGAAACCGTGCCCTTCTTCGGGCTGGACACCCCCAACCTCAAGGGTGTGTTCGCTCCCAGCTGCCTGAGCTGCTTCGACTACACCAACGCCGGCGCCGACCTGGTGGTCGGCTACATGGGCGCCAGCTTCGGCCGCCAGTGGCTGGTGGTACGCAACCCGAAGGGCCAGGAGCTGCTGGATCTGGTGGAGGATGAACTCGACGTCGCCCCGGTGACCAGCCGGGGGGATCGTCGGGCCGCCGTGCAGCAGGGAATCGAGGCCTACGACAAGGCCCTGAAACTGCCCCTCTGGCTGGCGGAGCTGGTGGGCTTCTTCGTCAACCGATTCGGTCCCCAGGGGCTGGAATACGGGCGCTTTTCGATCGATTCCCACTTCACCCGCAACGCCATCTGGGTGAAACGCAACCACCCGGATCAGGCGGATCGCCACATTCCGGCCTTCGCCAAGGCCATCATCAGCCGATACCGCCTGCCTGATTGATGCCCGTACCCAAAGGCTCCGACCACGGGTCCTCCATCCGGCAATGCGGCGTGCTGCTCCACCCCACCGCCCTGCCGGGCACGCCGGGGTGCGGGAGCTTCGGGCTGGAGGCACGCCAATGGATCGACCAGCTGGCCGCCGCCGGCATCGCCGCCTGGCAGCTTCTGCCCCTGGCCCCCACGGATGGCACCGGCTCCCCCTACAGCTCCCCCAGTGGGTTTGCGCTCAACCCCTGGTTCCTCGATGCCCAGGTGCTGGTGGATGAAGGGTTCCTGGAGTCGACTGACGCCGACGGTCTGCCGGTGGGCAGCCGCGAGCGGCTTGATCTGGAGGTGGCACCTCAGCGGGCTGCGGCCATGGGGCAACGGCTGCTGGAGCGCTGGCCGGCCCAGAGCCCGGAGCACCAGCAGGCCTTCGCCCACTGGTGCCGGCAGGAAAGCGCCTGGTTGCGTGACCACTGCCGCTTCATGGTCCTGCGTCAGCGTTTCGCTCAGCAGCCGTGGTGGACCTGGCCAAGGCCCCTGGCGCGGCGTGGCCGCCTGGCCCTGCGCCGGCTGGATCGCCAGGAAGCGGCTCCTCTGCTCCAGGAAGCCCTGCTGCAATGGCAGCTCCAGAGGCAGTGGCAACATCTGCGCGAGCACGCCAGTGCCTGCGGCGTGCGCCTGATCGGTGATCTGCCCTTTTACGTGGCCCACGACAGCGCCGATGTCTGGGCGAACCGTCGCTTGTTCTCCGTGCGCCCCGATGGCTCCCTCCGCGAGCAGAGCGGTGTGCCTCCCGATTACTTCTCCGACACCGGCCAGCTCTGGGGAACTCCGGTTTACCGATGGAGCCTGCATCGCCTCACCGGCTTCCGCTGGTGGATGCGGCGGCTGGAGCGCCAGCTGCAGCTGCTGGACCTGCTGCGGCTTGACCATTTTCGCGCGCTGGAGTCGTACTGGAGCGTGCCCGGCCAGGCCAAAACAGCACAGGAGGGCCACTGGCGCCCGTCCCCCGGCGAGGCCCTGCTGACATGCCTGCAGGCGCGCTGGCGGCGGCAGCGTCCCGCTGATGCAGGTGTCGCAGCTGCCCTCCCCCTGATCGCCGAAGACCTGGGGGTGATCACTCCCGAGGTGGAGGCCCTGCGCGATCGCTTCGTTCTGCCCGGAATGAAGATTCTCCAGTTCGCCTTCGACGGCAACGACGACAACTCCTACCTGCCCGCCAATTACGACGGTGACCACTGGGTGGTGTACACCGGCACCCACGACAACGCCACCTGCATGAGCTGGTGGCAGCAGTTGGAGGAGGACCAGCGTCGCCAGGTGGGCGAGCTGGTGGGAAGCACCGTCGATGCGCCGGGCTGGCAGCTGCTGGAACTGGCCCTGGGGTCCTCGGCCCAGCTGGCGGTGGTGCCGCTGCAGGACCTGCTTCATCTTGATGACCAGGCCCGCTTCAACACTCCCGGCACCGCGTCGGGGAACTGGACCTGGCGCCTGAACCAGTCGATCGAGAGTCTTCAGGGTCCACTGGAGGGCCTCCAGATGCTGGCGGAGCGCTACCGGCGCACGGGCACCGCTGCGCCCGAGCCGGTGCCCGGCGGCAGCCGGTAACGGCCGCCACCGGCGGCCTCGGCGGCCAGGGGCTTGCCGTCCCAGAGCACCGAGCCCTCGGCTGGAGCTGGTTCCAGCCGCAGGCGAAGGGGAGGTTGCAGTTGCAGCACCAGTTGTCCTGTGGCTCCGTTGAGCTCGGTCTTCATCCCGGCCTCACTCTCCAGACTGATGCGGGTGGGCAGACGGAGCGTGGCCTGCAGGATCCCCGCGGCGGGCCGAGGCTCCACGGGCCCCTCCAGAACCTGCTGCTGTGCCACGCCGCTGGCCGCCTGGTCCAGGGGCCTGAGGTCCGGATAGGCCTGCAGCAGTTCGGCGTTCGGGTCGGGTGTCTGTTGCTCCGCTGCCGGAAGGGGAGGAATCGGCTTGAGGGCCAGCAGGTTCTCGGCGGCGAGTCGCCGTTGTTGCAGGTTCACCCCGTAGATCAGCGCCAGGGTCAGGCCCCCGTAGAGCACGGTCCCCTGCCAGGTTGTGAAGACATCGATCGAGCCCGGGGTGAACCGGGAGAGCAGGGCCTGACCTCCGGCAGCTCCGTGCTGGAGAGTTTCGGGCTCGTCCGGCAGGGCGCACTCGAGGGAGCCGGCCGGCAGACTCAGGT
Source organism: Synechococcus sp. CS-205 (assembly GCF_025128255.1). Lineage (NCBI taxonomy): Bacteria > Bacillati > Cyanobacteriota > Cyanophyceae > Synechococcales > Synechococcaceae > Synechococcus > Synechococcus sp. CS-205. Next base: position 1,569 of record NZ_JAHLZB010000028.1, on the reverse strand, counting down.
GCTGCTCCAGCAGCGTCAGCATTGTTCTGAGGTACGCCGGCTCGGGCAGGCGCTCACGCCAACCTCGCTCCAGGGCTTCGAGCACAGGTGTGCTTACCCGGGTCTCGATCGCCAGCTCCCGCAGGCTCAGTCCCTGAGATTCTCGTTGCTGGCGCAGCAGACGGCCTGCCTGCAGCAAGGGATCCTCCCTGGGCTCAACCGGCAGGCCGGGCCCCACCTTGCGCCAGGGCCACCAGCTCCAGCGTCTGGAGGGCGTGGTTGGGGGAATCCTGGCGGGCGGCATCGATCAGCGGCTCAGGTCCGCGGCTCCAGTTCCTTCCATTCTTGAGGGCTGAGGTGGCGCCAGCGTCCCTCCGGCAGCTCACCGAGCCGCACCGGCCCGATCGCCACCCTCTCGAGATCGCGCACGGGATGGCCCAGCAGCTCGGCGGTACGCCGGATCTGACGGTTTCTGCCCTCGCGCATCTCCAGCTCGAGCAGGGTGCCCCTGCGGTCGCCCTTCAGCCGCCTGACCCCCACCGGCTGGCTCGGCTGGCCGTCGAGGGACAGGCCCCGGCTCCAGCGCTCGAGCACAGCGGTCTGGGGATCTCCAGCCACCCAGACCCGGTAGGTCTTGACGTGGCCGAAGCGTGGGTGGGTGAGGCGCAGGGTCAGTGTGCCGTCGTTGCTGAGCAGCAGGGCCCCGCGGCTCTGGCCATCGAGCCGCCCGACGGGATGCAGACCGGTGCCCTCGCTCAACTCCTGGGGCAGCAGGTCCAGCACCGTCGGCCGGCCCTCGGGATCGTGGCAGCTGCAGATCACACCCCGAGGCTTGTTGAGCAACACCGCCAGGGAGGGGGGCGCGACGCTCACCGGGGCTCCGTCGAGCTCCAGCAGGTCGCTGGTCGGATCAGCACGGTCCCCCAGCCGCGCCACGGCTCCGTTCACCGCCACCCGTCCCTGCAGGATCAGTTCCTCGGCCCGGCGGCGGGAGCAGACCCCTGCGCCAGCCAGCAGTTTCTGGAGTCGTTGTGCTGTCATCGCCGTGGCGCCGGTGCTGGATCTGGATCAGGGGATCAGGCGTCCTAAGGGGCACCCCATCCCATCCAGTGTTGCCTCAGCCACAACGAAACAGGGGGACGGATCACACGCGCTTGGCGAGGACCTGTGGTCCGGTGGTAATTTACGAAACACAAAGGTTTCCTAACTCCCCGATTCGGCCCCATGCCCTCACCCTCCGTGGCCGCCGCAGCCTCCCCCTCGTCCCTGGTGCCTACCGGCGACCTGGTGCGCTCGTACCTGCGCGACATCGGCCGCGTGCCGCTGCTGACCCATGAGCAGGAGATCACCCTGGGCCGTCAGGTGCAGGAGCTGATGCGCCTGGAGGAAACGGAGCAGGAACTGGAGATGCGCGCGGGTGGCGAAAAGCCGAGCGCGGCGGAGTGGGCAAAGGCGGCCGGGCTGAGCCCGGCGCTGCTGAAGCGGAAGCTCTCGAGCGGCAGGCGCGCGAAGGAGCGGATGGTGGCGGCGAACCTGCGGCTGGTGGTGAGCGTGGCGAAGAAGTACACCAAGCGGAACATGGAGCTGCTG